>JAXESA010000209.1:0-2059 GCA_034116205.1 Ruminococcus sp.
TTAAAAATATTGAAATGCTTATGGATAAGCATAATATCAATCAAGCTCGTCTTATTGAAGCAACAGGGATACCGCAGCCCCAAATGAGCAAGGGACTTAATCGGATGAACAAGGGTCAGTTTACTTTTGAGCAGATATGGAAAATTGCTGATTATTTTAAGGTTTCAATAGATTTCCTTGTTGGAAGAAAGACAGACATCTCTGAAACCGATTCTCTTCCGGTTACAACGATATGCTGTCAGCTTATGCAACTGGTTGAGAGTGATATGGTTAGTTGTCGAGAAATCGAAGTTCAAGAAGGTGTGTATAAAGAAAGAGAATTTTACCCAGCAGATGACTACCCATATAAATGGGATAAAGTAAAAAATAAATACACTGCTTTTTACTTCTCAAACTATAAAAATCCAGATATTACAGGACTTCCTGAACCGATGATTGATGATTTACAATATGAATTTGGTACGAGGGGCAACTTCAACAGCACTAATGAGAAAATAAATGATTTTATGGCCTACTTTTTTAAACTCTACGACCTTCTGAAAAAGAATGACTTACCAAGAGAGATTTTCGACACCGCTATCTCTGATCGCCTAAAATCAATGGAAAACTAAAAAAGCCGAGGTAGAAGTCAGCAGATAACCATTATGGTTATTGCTTAACATCTACCCCGGCTTTGATACTTTGTGATCGGCACGTTCAGGTAAATCCTATTTTATATTGTCGGGTTGCACTCTTTCGGCAACCACGGAAATTGTCATTAAAAGTTAAGATTATATTGAGGCAAATCTCTTGTATAGAACTCCTTGTTCAGTTCCTCTAAGGTCGTATATCCAACAATATCTTCGCCCTTGAATGTTGCCAGAGCTTTCTTTCCGTTTATAATGGATAACACGCCCTGTACCATTTTTTGCCCGTGGGCGGTATATAAACGGTCAGACTTATTATTTTTCTTCTTTTTTTCTCTCATTCACATTCCTCCATCTTCAAAAAAGGTAAATTGTCACCTGTTTCACAATCTGTAGCGTACATAATATCTTTATTTTTGTTTTTTTTCAACTCCTAGTATTATAAAAATTGACTTTCACATTTAGTGCAAATAAATTTCATATTTCTATTGACAAAATGTGAAATTCGGTTTATTATATGTGTAAATTCTTTCACCTTCTATAAATAATTATATGCAATTAATTCGCACTTGTCAATAGTAATGGTGAAATTGATGTGTAACTAATCTCATACAAAAGGAGGAATAATATGAAGTTCGGAGAAAAGCTAAAAAAACTCAGAACTGAAAAAGGGTTGAAACAAGCGGAAGTTGCAACTGCTGTGGGAGTTTCCCGACGTACTTATATCAGTTATGAGCAAGAGGGACGCTATCCCCGAAAACGCGATGTCTACGCAAAACTTGCTGAAACCCTTGGATGTGATGTTAATTACCTTATGTCTGAGGACGAAGAATTTATTACGGGTGTTGGCGAACAATATGGTAGCCGAGGCAAACGACAGGCTGAAGAACTGGTCGCAGAATTATCCGGTATGTTCGCAGGCGGTGAACTCTCTGATAAGGATATGGATGCAGTAATGATTGCCTTGCAGAAAGCCTACTTTGACTGCAAAGAGGATAATAAGAAATACACACCAAATAAATATCGCAAAGATAGTTAATGTCCGTTTTTTGGGACAGCATTTCTGCTATGATATACTTATGGAGGTGTAGCCTTTGAAATCATATGATATTTTCAAACAGGCTGATAACCTTGTACGGCAGTGTGGCACCCGAAGTGCGGAACAGATAGCCCGTGACCTTGGCATCTGGATTTATTATGAGAACTCATTTGATGATTTACTCGGAATGTATACATTCCGTTGGCATCACCGACTTATATTCCTTAATTCCCGAATTGAAGGTCAGTTAAAAGAAATGGTCATTGCTCATGAACTAGGACATGACCAGCGTCACAGGTCTATCGCAAAAGCCGGACAACCATTAAAAGAATTCAGCCTATTTAGGGTTTGTAAAAACATATATATTTGCAGACCAATCGCCAAAAGTTGTCTT
>JAXESA010000210.1:0-2698 GCA_034116205.1 Ruminococcus sp.
ATAATCTTTCGTGAAATTTTCACCATAAAGGGCAACTGTTTAAGTGTGACGTCAGCAAGGACAGCGTCACTTGCCTCAATGGCGGCGTCACTTCCAAGGCCCATTGCAACTCCGCAGTCAGCCAAAGCAATTACAGGTGCGTCATTTATTCCGTCACCTACAAACACAGTTGATGTATGCTTTTTCCTAAGGGACTTCATATGACCAACCTTTTCATCAGGGAGAAGATTGCTGTACACAGTTGTAATTCCTGCAAGGTCTGCAATGTCTTTTGCCTTATCTTCCCTGTCGCCTGTCAGCATTACAAGCTGATTTGCTCCCATTCCTTTAAGTTTATCAAGCACAGGTTTGCTTTCCTTACGGATTGTGTCGGTTACGGTGATGCCACCTTGCAATCTTCCGTTAACAATTAGGAATACAGATGAATTATCCTTTACTTTATCCTTGTCATCATCTGTCAGCAGTCCAACACCTCCAACAGATATTTTCTTTCCATCTATTTCTGCTGAAACACCATGTCCTGCTTTTTCTGTGATGTTGTCAGCCTTTGCAACAGCAATACCGCTGTCCCTTGCTTTGGTTTTAATTGCAAGTGCTATTGGGTGGGTGCTGTATTCCTCCGCAGAGGCACAGTAGCTAAGGATTTCACTTTCACCAATGTCACCAAAGGCTGTTACACTGCCCACCTTGATTTTTCCTGTTGTAAGTGTGCCTGTCTTATCAAAAACGAAGCAATCAGCCTTAGAAAGTGCCTCAACATACTTACCGCCCTTTATCATAATTCCCTTTTTACTTGCCCCTCCTATGCCTGCAAAGTAAGCAAGTGGAACAGAAATTACAATGGCACATGGGCAAGAGGCTACAAGGCAAACCAAGGCTCTGTATAACCATAGTGAGAAATCTCCAAAAATAAGGGTGGGAACAACTGCAACTAATACTGAAATTACTATTACAATTGGGGTATATACCTTTGCAAATCTTGTGATGAATTTTTCTGATTCACCTTTGTTTTTCTGGCTTTCTCCCACCATTTTAAGTATTCGTGAGGCTGCGGAGTTTTCTGCTGTCTTGGTGGTTACAACCTTAATTACACCCTCTCCGTTTTGCATACCACTCATAACCTCTGTTCCATAAACGCCCTCAACAGGAACACTTTCTCCTGTGATAGCAGAAGTATCTATTGAGGAATTACCCTGTACAACAGTACCATCCAAGGGGATTCTTTCATATGGCTTTACAAGGATTGTACTGCCTATCTTAACATTCTCGGCTGGAACTTCAACCTCTTCCCCATTTTCTATCAGAATTGCCTTATCCGGTCTGATTTTCGCCAAAGCTTCAATATTCTTTTTGGAACGACCCACTGCAACATCTTCAAGAAGTTCACCAAATTGAAACAGTATGGTTACAAGGGCAGCCTCGGTAAATTCACCAAGGCAAAATGCCGCAATTACCGCTATGGTAAGGAGAGTGGTTTCGTCGAGCTTTAGCTTTATTGCAGACTTTATACCATTGATAAATGTTTCGTTGCCGGCAATAATAGTAGCTACACCACAGGCTATTCCTATTATAATCGGGTTAAAATCAACACTCAGGTGGAGAATAACGCACGCAACTGTAACCACCGCTGAAAATACAAGGAGTATAGTTTTAATCTTGCTGTGGGATTCTTCCTCATCATTGGAAGTATTATGGCTGTGTTCCCCGCTACAACAGTTGTAGTGTTCACAGCAATCTTCTTTGTGACAATGCTTATGTGTTTTACGGTCATCTTCCTTACAATTACCACACCCACAATGGATGCCTGTTACCTTAAATTCTTCCATCACTCATCCTCCATAATATGTTCAAGTCCCATTTGATAAATCAGCTCTACATGAAGGTCGTCAAGGCTGTAAAAGCTTTGTTTTCCCTGTTTTTCAACCTTTACAATATGGTTGTTGCGAAGAACCTTCAGCTGGTGACTGATTGCACTTTGCTCCATATTAAGGCAATCTGCAATACAACAAACAGACAAGCTGTTGTGGCGAAGCATACTAATTATTTTTAGTCTGGTGCTGTCACCAAAAACCTTGAAAAAATCCGCAAGCAATGGCACTTTCTTTTCGTCAGGCAAGTTCTTCTTTGCCATTTCCATCTCGTCTTTATGTTCACTATGATTTGTACATTTATTTTCCACAGTTATTCCTCCCAAATACAATTATGAATATATGTACATATGAAGAACTATTCATATGTTACTTACATTATATGACTCAATATCTACTTTGTCAATGCATTTTGAAAAATTTTCTTTAAGAAAAACACAGCAAAAAGGACAATCCTTTCGGATTGTCCTTTTCATAGCTATAAATAGTTATTTTTTTGAATCAAGTTCATTAAGGTCATATGGAGTCTGCTGATAAACAAAGTAGTTGAGCCAGTTTGCAAAGAGCAAAAACGCTGTACTCCTCCACTTTTTATCCGGCACATTTGTCACATCATCATTTGGGAAATACCTGAAAGGAATTTCGGGGTTCAGACCCTTTTTAACATCTCTTTCATATTCCCGTGCCAAAGTCATCCTGTCATATTCGGCGTGACCAAATACAAAGAATTTTCTGCAAGGCTTGTCGGCAACAATGGCTATTCCCGACTTTTCTCCCGATGCAAGAACATCTAAATTAGGATTTGCCAAAATCTCCTCCGGCACACTTTC
>JAXESA010000211.1:0-3254 GCA_034116205.1 Ruminococcus sp.
TCGCCAAGTGGCTTGTCAAGTTCAGGATATTCATTGTGAATAGTATTTTCGTCAATACCGAATACTTTTCTAACAAGGGAAAAACCGTTGGAATGAACACCGCTTGATGGAAGTCCGATAAGTACATCACCTGCGCATAGCTTACTACCGTCAATAATCTTCTTTTTATCAACAATGCCAACGGAGAAACCGGCTACATCATATTCGTCAACAGGATAAAATCCAGGCATTTCAGCAGTTTCTCCACCAACAAGAGCAGAATATGACATTTCACATCCGTCAGCAATACCGGAAACAATCTGGGCTACCTTTTCTGGAACATTTTTTCCAACAGCGATATAGTCAAGGAAAAACATTGGCTTTGCACCACAGCAAACAACATCGTTAACACACATCGCAACTGCATCAATACCGATTGTATCGTGCTTATCAAGCAAAAATGCAAGTTTTAGCTTTGTGCCTACACCGTCAGTACCGCTTACAAGGATAGGCTCTTCCATACCGGTGAGGTCAGGAGCAAAAAGGCCGCCAAATCCGCCGATGCCTGAAACAACACCGTCAGTCTTAGTTCTCTTTACATGCTCTTTCATCAATTCTACTGCCTTGTAACCGGCAGTAACATCAACACCTGCATTCTTGTAACTTTCTGAAAAACTGTTCTTCATACTACACCTCTTGTTTTGTTATTTCTATTTTTTTGCTGAACTTGTCAACATAACTCTCTTTAGGAACAGGACCGTTGTAGACACCGCTAAAGCAGGCATCACATACACCGATACCATTTTTATCGATAATTTTTTTCATATTATCAATACTGATGTAACCCAGAGAGTCAGCACCAATGAAATTCTTAATTTCGTCCTCTGTCATAATGTTTGCCACCATATCCTTTTCAAAATCAAAATCTGAACCATAGTGGCAGGTATATTTAAGAGGAGGAGAAGAAATCCTCATATGAACCTCAGACGCCCCGGCTTCACGCAAAAGCTTTACAATATGACTTGCAGTATTTCCGTGAATAAGGGAGTCATCAATAATAACAATCCTTTTCCCCTTAACCTGGGATTTCAGCACGTTAAGTCTCATTTTTAGCAGTCGCTCTTTTTTTGTGTTCTTAACATTAGAAAGACCTCTGCCAATATATTTATTTTTGATAAATGCAGCACTGTATGGGATTCCTGACTGTTCAGCATAACCTTGGGCTGCATCATTTCCCGAATCCGGAACACCACACACAATGTCAGCATCAACAGGATAATCCCTTGCAAGCTGTTTACCGAATTCTTTTCTTATTGCGTGTACAGAACCACAGTCAAGAACACTGTCGGGACGAGCAATATAAACATACTCAAAAAGGCATAAAGAAGTATTATTTGCCTCTTCAATCTGATAGGAATGAAGTCCCTCTTCGTCAATAACAACCATTTCTCCCGGGCGAACATTGCGTAAAAACTGTGCACCAATTGAATCAAACACACAGCTTTCGGAAGCAACTACATAGCTTTTGCCAAGTTTTCCGATACAAAGTGGTCTGAATCCATTTGGGTCTCTCACAGCAAACAATTTGCTTGGGGAATTGGCAACGAAAGAATACGCACCTTGAAGTTTAAGACTTGCATTCTTAACAGCCTCTTCAATGGAATCACTATTAACTCTTTCACTGGCAATCACATACGCAATAAGCTCAGCGTTTGAAAAGGACTGAAAAATTGCTCCACCCTCTTCAAGTTCTTTTCTTATCTCTGAAAAATTAGTGATTGATCCGTTGTGACAAATTGACATAGAACCTTGAATGTATCTTATAACAAGTGGCTGTGAGCCTGCTCTGTCAAGGCTTTTGTATGGAGTGTACCTTACATGACCAATGGCAATATTTGCACCTACTTCAAGTTCCTCCATCACACTTTCGGTGAAAACTTCGGAAACCATTCCAATGTCTTTTATACACTTAAATTTACCGCCTTTGTTTACGGCAATACCGGCGCTTTCCTGTCCACGGTGCTGGAGTGCATAGAGTGCATCCCTAGAAATTAAGGCAACATCCAAATCTTCATCTCTGCTATAGATGCCGAAAACACCACATTCCTCGTGAACCTTATCATTCAGCATATCTATGGTAATATCCTTCAAATCTCATCAACCTTACTTTGAATATCTTTGTCTTTACTGTTTACTGTCTGTGCCATTTCTTTTCTGTTTTCTTCAAGCTTTTTTGCAAGAGTTTCATCAGAAACAGCAAGAATCTGAATGGCTAGAATTGCTGCGTTTGCAGCACCGTTTACTGCAACAGTTGCAACAGGAATACCTGTTGGCATCATAACAGTTGCAAGGAGTGCATCCATTCCGTCAAAGCAAGGACCCTTGCAGGGGATTCCAATAACAGGTAAAGTTGTGTTTGCAGCAAGAACACCACCAAGATGAGCGGCCATTCCGGCAGCAGCTATAATTACACCAAAGCCGTTGTCTTTTGCATTCTTTGCAAAAGAAGTAGCTTCGTCAGGAGTTCTGTGGGCAGACATAACATGAACCTCAAAAGGAACATCATAGTCTTTTAGTTGTTTGATAGCTTTGGAAACAATGGGAAAATCGCTATCTGAACCCATAATAATTGCAACCTTTTTCATAATTATCGCCTTTCAAAACAAATTAAGGCTCGTGGTAAAATTATACTCACCACGAGCCCACATAATTTTACTTTTTAATTATACTGAAAAACAAGATAAAATTCAATAGATATGGCGCATTTTTTGACATAATACACAATATAATCAAATTTTACAGTTCAGTATTCTCCTTAGCATCAGTCAAAAGCTCTTTTACAGTAGTTGTAACAGATGCAAGAGGCTTCATTTCTGACGGAATAATAACCTTGGTTGCCTTCCCGTCTGCAATCTTTTCGTAAGCCTCATAGCTCTTTAGCTGGAGAACTTCACTTACAGGCTTTGCCTCGTTAAGCATTTTAAGTGCGTCAGCCTGAGCCTTTTGAACAAGGAGAATTGCCTCTGCCTCACCCTGTGCTTCACGGATTTTTGATTCCTTAACAGCGTCAGCCTTTAGAATTGTTGACTCCTTAAGACCCTCTGCAACGAGAATCTGACTTCTCTTTTCACCCTCTGCGTCAAGGATTCTTGCTCTTCTCTCACGCTCAGCCTTCATCTGCTTTTCCATAGCGTCCTGAATTTCTCTTGGCGGAAGAATGTTCTTAAGCTCAACACGAATAACCTTGATACCCCAAGCGTCAGTTGCCTCGTCAA
>JAXESA010000212.1:0-2335 GCA_034116205.1 Ruminococcus sp.
CCGATTTCCGGTGTATGAGCCGCAGAAGCAATCTTGCTCCAACGAGCGTCCTCCGGCACAAAGAAAATATTATCTTCTGAATATGCGTCCTTATCATCTTCAAAACCATCGCCCTCATCAACAAGTTGCTGATAGCGTTTCTCAAAAGCACTTGAAATGTAACGCAGGAAAATAAGACCCACGATAACCTTTCTGTATTCTGCTGCGGGGATATGCCCCCAAAGGACACACGCTGCATCCCATATCTGTTTTTCAAAGCCGATATTGGCGTTATTCTTTACTGCCATTTTTATACCCCTTTTTAATAAAAAATTCAACCTGTATACTACAACTCAAAAAACGTCTACATAAAAGCTACATTTGAATGTTTCATATTCTGAATAAGTAATTATTTTTCAGAAAACGGCATACCGGTAAATAGCATTTATCTTTCTGTTATTCCGTTCATTTGTTAATCATATTATCTATAACAATACTATAATATATAAAATCACCCCTATAAAATATCAAAGTTCTATATATTTATACATATTATAACATATTTAGATAATACAAACAACAATAATTGTTGATAAAATATACTTGTTTATTGTTCACTGTACAGCTTTTGGGACAATAGTATTCTTATGGATATTATTTTCAAAATACCATTGACAACATCAAAAAACAGGTCTATAATACAGTTAATAAATCGAACAAATGTTCTTAACATTCGAACGATTTTTCCCTAAGCAGTGCTCTTTCAGCTTGAAAGATTGTGGAAGTACTGCTTGCCCTGTTAATTGAACGAATATATGAAAGAAGGAATTGAAAATGAGTAGTCAAAATGTAAGATGTCCAATTTGCGGGTGCTTGAATAAAGGACTTGCTCTTGATGAAACTCACGGTTGGATGGAGTGTATAAAATGTAAAACGGTTGTGCAGATTCAGCCGGAAAAATATGTGAAGAAAATTCCTGTATTTGATATGAGTGATACCGAGTCAATAGTTAATGCTTTGGCTCGAAAATAAGGAGGTTCAATTACGAATAACGAGTGGAAACCGTACCGGTGTTATTGCCCGAATTGCGGCAACCTTTTAACCGGTTATAAGAATAAAGAGAATACGGTTAAGTATTCATGTGATAAATGTAAGGTTCATGTAGTCAGACGAGAAAAAAGTCGTAGAAATGTTGTTTTTGAAACCTATAAACCTAAAGAATTTTAATTAAATATTAATTCAGCGTAACGACGGTATGGTGTGGTTTTCCTCTACATAATTCCATTACCAGGTCCACGCAGTGATGCCGGTTTGGCGTACCAGTATTGTTGAAGCCACTGACAGTTTAGATCTATTTTTAGGTCTGTTCTGTGAGTGGCTTTTTTATTTATAATAATTTAATTCTCAAAGTCTTGAGATGCGCATTAGAGACGGCGGGATACATATTTAGTTAACACCCAAAAGGGTAAAACAATATGTTCCCACTGTACTTTGTTATGCCCATTTTAGATTTTGTGCAGTCGGAAAATCATTTGTTGTTATCTGAATTTGTGTCCTGTTCGTCTCTGAGAAGACTCAAGCGGAAAGGACAAAGAAATGACAAATTCAGAAAAAACAAAGGCAAACAATGAAAAGCTGTATTTTATTCCGATGGAGGTTACAGATGAAACCATAAAGGATTTTAATATAAATCCTGAAGAAGTAGTCTGGACGAAAATCGGTAATAACCGTGTTCGTGTGATTATGGTACCGGCTACGGAGGAACAGTACCGTGAATATATGCGTCCTCTATGGAGAGAAAATAAGCGTATGCAGCGGCACAGAAATGAAACCTCTCTAGATGAGTTGTACGAGGGCACCGAGTATGAAAAAGCGGATGAATACAGCCTTGAAGACGATGTTTTCAAGAAGGAACTAATCAGTGAGTTACATAAGGCACTTGATGGTTTGGAAGAAATTGACCGCATTATTATGGAAATGTATTCACAAAAATGTTCCGAAACCGAAATCGGACAGGCTGTCGGTATGAGTCAAAAAGGAATCAATAAACGCAAGCATAAAATATTTGAAAATTTAAAAACAAAACTCAAGAATTTCAGATAGTGTTGTTTCTGCTCCGCTTTGTCAAATTCAGGTGGGGAAGAAATTTTTATAATTTTAGTTCTTAAAATTACACATACTGTCCTTTTACTCTCAGAGGGGCAAAGATAAGCCACTCGGAGAGGACGGTGTTAAATATTAAAACAAAATGCAGAACCGGAACTTGTTGCAATGAAAGCAGAAAACTTGACAGAGAACTTTCTGATGTACTTATTGCAATAAGTGTAATCTCAAGAAGAATTGCCGACAGAATCGC
>JAXESA010000213.1:0-11514 GCA_034116205.1 Ruminococcus sp.
TTCCCTGTATTTTCCTCGTTGCAAAATATGCTTGTAGGATTCAAAAAAGATAGCCACAATGACCTCAACCAGAGTTGCCATCAATACACAAATTCTGTTCAAACTTACGCCATAAGGGTTTCCCCAACCATTAAACATCCAAAAGGCACAGACATAGGCAATATGCAGACACAAAACATCCAATATTAAAAAGTCAAAGTGTTTTCGCCAGCTTTGATAACTTTTTTTGTACATACTTTCCCCTCAAATTTCTTTTCTATTTTCCTTTTAGCATATACTGATAATGTTCTAATAATTAGGATATCAGTATAAAATATACGGATTTTCGTATAGCACACTACATACGATATTATACTTCAAACAGATATTCTGTTCAATGGAATAATTCGACAAATAATGTATGAAAAACGACGATAAATACTTTACTTTGACTAATTATGGGATTTATCTTTTATGTAATATTTTTCAGTAAATTTTTTATAAGATAAACAAAAAAGAAAATCGGGACTGTTTTGCTACAGTCCCGTTGTGAATTTCTCTAACTTTTGCCCACATAGCTTACAACATCAACAATTTGTCCGTCCCTGTAATAAACCCTTGGAACTCGCTTGCTTATGTCGCACACAAATTCATAATTAAAACTACCTGCAAGGCCGGAAACTTCTTCACAGCTTATAAATTCATCTCCGTCTTTGCCCATAAGGGTAACTTCGTCCCCCTGTTTTACTCCTTCAATATGGGTTGCATCAACCATAAACTGGTCCATACAAACTCTGCCCACAATAGGTGCGGATTGTCCGTTAATGAGAACTCTGCCCTTGTTGCTAAGGGTTCGAGGATAACCATCGGCATAACCCACAGGCACAGTAGCAACAACAGTTTCTTTATCTGTAACGTATGTACCGCCATATCCCACAGGAGTTCCCGCCTTTAGTATTTTTACAAAAGATACCTCTGACTTTAGCTCCATTGCAGGAATTATTTTAAAGCTTTCTTTGTCCATTTCTTCACTTGGATAAAGACCGTAGGTGATAATTCCACTTCTTACAATCTGCAAATTCATATCCGGAAGTTCCATAATTGCAGCAGAATTGCTGACATGGCAATTAGGGATTACCACATCTTTTGACTTAAGTTTCTCTACAAAATCCACAAATCTTTTATACTGGCTTTTAGCTACAGACTTATCCTTTTCATCTGCTCTGGCAAAATGGGTGAACATTCCGTCAATCTCCAGGTTAGGCAACTGGCTGATTTCTTTAATTATATCAGCACTTTCATCATTGTCAGCAAATCCGATTCTGCTCATTCCCGTATCTAGCTTAATGTGTATTTTTGCAGTTTTATTCATAGACAAGGCTGTATCAGAAAGTTCTTTCGCCATTTCAAAGGTGAAAATTGCAGGAATTAAATCATAGTTTATAACATCCTCATACTGTGATGGATGTGTATATCCCAAAAGGTTTATAGGCTTTGTAAATCCTGCATTTCTTAAATCTATTCCCTCCTCGGAGATGGCAACAGCATATCTATCGATGACATCATCGCAGTATTTTGCAATCTGATTAGCACCGTGGCCATATCCGTCAGCTTTGATAACAGCCATAAGCTCCGTATTTTTGTTTATTCTACTTTTTGCAAGGGATAAGTTATGATGTATTGCATCAAGATTTATATCAGCCCTTACTCGCATATATTTTTTCATAATAACACTTCTCTTCCTATATTAACCACTATTATACATTTTGCAAAGGCAATAATCAAGGCAACTACTTATAATTTGACAAATATGATATAATTTTCAAAGGAAAAGAAACTTTTAGGGGGTATTTTTTTGACATACACATACAAAAGCCCTGTGGGAAATTTAATAATCAAAGACAACGGTAATGCAATTACAAAAATATCCTTTGGACAGGAAGAAAAAGAGAATGAATATCCTCCCTCCCCTTTGATTATGCAGGCAATAAACCAACTAAATGAATATTTTGACGGAAAACGAAAAATTTTTGACTTTCCCATTTCTCCCCAAGGTACAGATTTTCAGAAAAAAGTATGGCAATCCCTTTTGGAGATACCCTACGGAGAAACAAGAAGTTACAAAGAAATAGCAACAAAAGTTGGAAATCCTAAAGCTTGTAGGGCTGTAGGTATGGCAAACAACAAAAATCCTATAGCGATTGTTATTCCCTGCCACCGTGTTATCGGCAAAAACGGAGAACTAACAGGATATGCCGGAGGAATGGATGTAAAATCATATTTAATAAAATTGGAATATGATAACATAAAAAACAACTCGACATTCACTGGTTAATGTGATAATATTTTAGTGTAATTAATTATGATAGGGTGTTAAAGATGGCACTTGTTAGGTTTTTTGATTTTATAGGCAAAAAGATGGGAAACAGTTTTGGAATTATTTTTAAGATTATAGTTCCTTTTATGATTACATTCATCCCCATTGATCAAGTAAGCGGTTGGCTTTTTGGACCAATGGCAAAAATTTTGGATTTTGTACTTTGGGCAGGATTTCTTGTACTTTTAATTTTTGTGCCAAAGGCGGCATCGATTATGGAATTTATTGTTATCGGGCTTGCCCTGGTGCTTACTATCGGCTTTGGTAGCATTGACCACCTGTGGGGTTGGTGTGTTATGATTAGTGCCGCAGTTTTTCTGTTCTTTAAGCTCCTGTTCTTACTGGCAATCCTAATTAAAAAGGCAAACGGTATGTACAACGCAGAACCGTCTGCCCGGTCTGAAACGAAAGAATAAACTTCACAAAGGCGTGATTATTTTTTATGGTTAAAACTTATATTCTAAATACAGATTCCCTTGACAACAGGGAGCTTTTCGAGAACAAACTGTCAACTGTTGACAAAGAAAGGAGAAAAAAGGTTTTAAGGCTACCCAAAAACACACCCCAAAAGCAATCTCTTGGGGCAGGACTTCTAATAAAAACTTTTGTGGGCGATGTAACCTCCTATGGAATTGGAGGAAAGCCACAAGCTTTGGAAACTCAGTTCAATGTAAGCCACAGCGGAAAATATGTTGTGCTTTCTATTTCAACCGAGCCGGTTGGCGTTGACATTGAGCTTTTGCAAAGAGGCAGAAAAAAGATAGCCTCAAGGTTCTTTACCCTTGAAGAGAATATTCAGATAGACCAAAGTTACGACCCCGACAAAACCTTTACAAGACTATGGACTCTGAAAGAGGCTTTTCTCAAATGTATCGGCTCTGGTATCGGCAAAAACCTGCGTCAGACGGAAATCAACCTTAACGGTGGTGACATTAGAGTAAAGCAAGACATCAACAATAACCCATACTACTTTAAGGAATACAATGTGGAGGGTTATCAGCTTTCTGTTTGCAGTGAGGACAACGAATTTGACGAAAAACTGATTGATGTAACAGAGAGGATTTTAGGTACAGATTCTAACACCCTTTAGAAAGATAAAACTTCCCATAAAAAATTGAACAAAAACAAGGCTGTGAAACTTAAATCCATTTCACAGCCTTTTAAATTTATACTATTTCTAATTAATGTTTTTTCCAAAGAGATGGTATAAACAAAATCATCATCGGAAAAATTTCAAGTCTTCCTGCAAGCATATCAAAGCTAAGGACTATTTTGCTAAGGACACTCATATGTGCAAAATTTGCAGTTGCTCCAACATCCTCCATACCCGGACCTATATTGTTGAAACAGGCAACAACAGAGGTAAAGGTGGTGACAAGGCTTTCCCCCTCTATACTGACAAGGAGTACGCTGGTAATAATGATAAAAACATATATGACAAGATATGTGTTTATACCCTTGAGCACACTGTTGTCAACGCTCTTTTTATTCATCCTTACGCTCATAACCTGTCGGGGACGAATCATCTGCTTTAAATCATTAATCATCTGCTTAAAGTATATCACGATTCGGCTGATTTTAATTCCGCCTCCGGTTGAGCCTGCCATAGAGCCAACAAACATCAAAAGTACAAGAATTATCTTGGCAAATACTGACCACTGTTCAAAATCCGCTGTAACAAATCCCGTTGTACTGATAATTGATGTAACGGTGAAGAAGGAATCTCTAAATGCCTTTTCAAAGGCTATCTGGGATGTGGTGAGCAAATTGATAGCAATCAGCACCACACTCGAGGCAATGACACAAATGTATGCTCTAAGCTCCTCATCCTTAAACACAGCACCAAACTTCCTCATTATAAGGAAGAAGTAAAGGTTAAAGTTAACACCAAACAGCATCATAAATGTTGCCACAACATATTCAACATAAGGACTGTTATAGCCTGCTATGGAGGCATCCTTTACAGAAAATCCACCTGTTCCGGCTGTTGCCAGCGATGTAACAACGCTGTTGTAAAAGCCTATGCCGGAAAACATAAGAAAAACAATTTCTGCCACAGTCAGCACAAAATAGAGGACATACAGAATTCTTACTGCATCCGTCATTTTGCTCACAATTTTGCCCGCCTTAGGTCCGGGAACCTCTGCACGCATAAGGTGCATTGACTGACCGTCACCCTGTGGCACAACCGCCATTAAAAATGTGAGAACACCCATACCACCAATCCAATGGGTAAAGCTTCTCCAGAACAAAAGGCCCAATGGATTGCCCTCAATTTTTGTCATAACCGTTGAACCTGTGGTGGTAAATCCCGACACAGTTTCAAAAAATGCGTCAAGATAGTTTGGAATCATGCCGGAAATCACAAACGGCAAGCATCCGAAAAGGGACATTAAAATCCAGGCAAGACCGCATATTACAAGCCCCTCTTTTGCAAGGAGCATTGTATTCTTTGGCTTTTTAAGCCCAAAAATCAAGCCTATACCCAGTAAAATACAAATTGGGATAACAAATGAAATGTATGTACTTGTTTCTCCGTATATTATGGCAACAATGAGGGGTAGTGTCATTAGCGCCCCCTCAAGGAACATTATTTTGCCTAAAATATTTATAACTGCACGATAGTTCATACAAATATATCCTCTAACGAACGAATAGCCTTGCCCTTTGTAACAACAATTACAGAGTCCTTCTCCTGTATAGTATCGTCACCTGTTGGGAAGATAATCTTTCTTTTTCTGCTGATTGCGGCTATAAGTATATCTTTTTTAAACTTTAAATCCTTAATAGGAACCTCTATATAATCTTTGTTTCCCTGTGCAATAAACTCAATAGCCTCGATTCTACCATCCATCAGCTTATACAGATTTTTGATTTCTTCTCCCTCTGCATTCAGCTTTGCCCTCATATACTTTACAATTATGGAGGAGGTGATTTGGCTCATAGATATGGCACTTTCACCCATAATTTTGCTATATAGCTGATAAAACTCCGGCTCGTTGATTTTTGTAACCAATTTCTTTACATTAAAGCTTTGGGCATACATCGCCACAAGGAAGTTGCCCTCATCGCTGTCGGTAACATTTACCACAGCGTCACTGCTTGCAATCCCCTCTTCTATCAACAGCTTGTGGTCAGCGGAATTGCCCAGCACAATTCTTGCGTCAGGCAAATGGTCTGCAAGAAACTTGCACCTTTCACTGTTTTTCTCAATTATTGTCACATTCATACCCATCTTCATAAGTATCATTGTAAGGTAGTGGGCAATACGAGAACCACCGATTATCATAACATTTTTTATCCTGTGTTTAAGAATTTTCATTCCCTTTAGGATATTTTCAATGGATTTATGTGAACCACAAATGTAGATACTGTCCTTTTCACAAATGACAAAGTTACCATTTGGAATAAACACATCCTCATTTCGGCGGACAGCACAAATCAAAAATTGATTACCGTACATTTTTGAAATTTCATATATTGGCTTATCTACAATATTGTTGTCACCCTTGACTTGTACTTCAATCATATCAATTTTGCCATTGGCAAAGGTTTCGTAATTGGTAGCGGCAGGGAATTTTAATATACGGGATATTTCCTTAGCTACACTCATATCCGGATTAACCATCATAGATATGCGAAGTTCGTTCTTCATAAAATCAAGCTGATTCACATATTCCGGTCCACGAACTCTTGCTATGGCATGCCTTGCTCCCATTTTTCTTGCAATAATGCAGGAGAGTATGTTGATTTCGTCGGAAAGGGTAGTAGCTATAACAAGGTAAGCATTTTGAATGTTTGCATCTGTCAGCACATCACAATGTGTTCCGTTGCCACAAATACCGCTGACATCCTGTTCTTCAACAATTCTGTCAACCCTTTGTTCATCTATATCTACTACAACAACATCGTGACCTTCTTCTCTAAGACTGCTAATCAAGAATTTACCAATCTTACCTGCACCGATAACAACCACATGCATATTGTGTTTCCTCCCATACATCAACGGAGTATATCTTATAAATGTAAGTATATCCGCAACAATATTTTATATCAATAACCGCAAAATAATATGTATAAAAAAGTATAAAGATCTAAAATGATATACTGATATGATTTTAATACATTTGGGGTGCAAATTACAAGTGTAAATTACATTTTTGGAATAATTATCTTAAAATATTGACTAAATTATCGTTATTTGATAAAGTAAGTATGTAGAGAAATTTCATAAGGAGGTCAATATGAAAAAATTAATTACCATACTCCCAATAATCCTAACGTTTGTTGTATCCCTTACTTTTGTGGGTTGCGACTCCAACAACAAAGATGCAGAAACCACAACGGAGGTAACCTTTAAGGAACCAACTGTTTCTGTTTCGGAATCTGTAACATTTTCCTTCAAAGATAAAACCTCAACTACAAAGAAAAAGACAACTGTTCCTTCTACCACTAAAAAGAAGTCAACACAAGTTTATACCACCACAGAATACTATGCGCCTACAACTGAGTATAATGAATATACCGAATATACTGAGTATTATGAAACAACAACCCAGTACTATGAGCCTGATACAGAGGCACCTGTGGGATACATTGATTACAGCGAAGCATCATCAAGATACTTTGACGAAAGTGATGTAGCAGGGCTTTCTGCCGATACAGTGCAGAGCGTTATAAACGATATGTATGCACATCACGGATATATTTTCCAGACAAAATCTATTCAGGAATATTATGAGAGTCAGTCCTGGTACAATGGTACTGTTAATAGCCAAAGTGAAGCAGAAGCAAGCTTTAACGACTACGAAAGATACAATAAGGACTTCCTTGCAAACTACAGATAAGTTTTTGTAAGGGATAAACTATAATAGGGCATTATAAGGGGGCAGGGTTTTTCTGCCCCTTTAATAAAAGCAACAAATATGATTATAATAATACAATAAAACTTTGGAAGTGTAAATATGAACGATTTTGTAAGGGTAGCATCGGCTGTTATTAAAACAACCGTTGCAGATACCAAAAAGAATGTTGAAGAACACATAAAAATGATGGAGATGGCAGACAGGGAAAAGGTGGACATCACTGTATTCCCCGAGCTTTCCGTAACAGGCTACACCTGCCAGGATTTGTTCTTTCAGCAGGAATTACTTGAAAGTGCCGAAAAGGGCGTAAGGGAAATTACGGAAAAATCAAAAAAGCTATACGGAACATACATTGTAGGCTGTCCTGTTCAGTTTAACGGTCAGCTTTACAACTGCGGTGTTGTAATTTCCAAAGGTGAAATTTTAGGCATTGTGCCAAAGACCTTTTTGCCAAACTACAACGAGTTTTACGAGAAAAGGTGGTTCAGCTCAAGCACAGATTTAAAAAGCTATCACGGAAAGCTCATATCCCATACCTTCCTTGATTTTGCCGGATATGAGGATGTTTCATTTGGAAATATGGTGTTTAACAACGGATACTGCACATTCGGTGTGGAAATCTGTGAGGATTTGTGGGCGCCTGTGCCACCCTCGGCAATGCTTTCACTTGAAGGAGCAGAAATTATACTAAACCTTTCCGCCAGCAACGCAACAATCGGCAAGAGTGAATATCTACGCTCAATGGTAAAGCAGTATAGCGGAAGCAACATCTGCACCTATGTTTACTGCTCTGCCGGTGCAGGAGAAAGCACTCAAGATTTGATTTACAGCGGTCACTCCATCATCAGCGAAAACGGAACTATTCTTAAAGAAAACCAAAAGACTATCGACAACGACTACCTTTTAATCTGCGACACAGACCTTGGCAAAATAAGGGCTGACCGCAGGAAAAACAAGTCCTTTAAGGATTGTCAGATATTTTACGAGAAAATAACAGAAAAAATCACGACTATTTATTGTGAGAACGAAAAAATAAAGAACTCAAGAGCAAATGGGGAATACTACCCTGTATATAAAACTCCTTTCGTACCAGCCGACAACAGCAAAAAGCTAAAGAGATGTATGGAAATCTTCTCAATGCAGGTTGAGGGACTGAAAAAGCGAATTTCCGTTATCGGCGGAAAAATGGTTGTAGGGGTAAGCGGAGGACTGGACTCAACCCTTGCTCTCCTTGTATGTGCCGAAACTGCAAAGAGAATGGACAAGCCAATGACAGATGTTGTAGGGGTTACAATGCCTTGCTTTGGCACAACCGACCGCACCTACAACAACTCAATCAGCCTAATGAAAGCCCTTGGTGTAACCCTGATGGAAATCCCAATAGCCGACAGCTGTCGTCAGCATATGAAGGACATAGGTCACGACGAAAATGTACACGACATAACCTACGAGAATGTTCAGGCAAGGGAAAGAACACAGGTGCTTATGGATGTAGCCAACAAGGTTGGAGGTATTGTTGTAGGCACAGGGGATTTGTCGGAGCTTGCCCTCGGCTGGTGCACCTACAATGCCGACCATATGTCAATGTATGGTGTCAACGCCTCTATACCAAAAACACTTATTAAGTGGATGATTGACGCTGTTGCAAAGAACAACATCTTTGCAGAGGGTACGGAAATTTTGGAGGATATTATTGACACTCCTATCTCTCCCGAACTTTTGCCGCCTACAAAGGAGGGGAAAATTGCACAGAAAACTGAGGAAAAGGTTGGCCCGTATATTCTACACGACTTCTTCCTGTACTATGTTCTCCGCTTTGGCTTTAAGCCTGAAAAGATTTTTAGCCTTGCCTGTACCGCCTTTCAGGACGAATATGACAAGGATACCATTAAAAAATGGCTGAAAATTTTTTACAGAAGATTTTTCACACAGCAGTTCAAACGCAGTTGCCTGCCTGACGGTGTAAAGGTTGGTTCTGTCTGCCTTTCTCCAAGGGGTGACTGGAGAATGCCAACAGACTCCAGTGCAAGAATTTGGCTTGACCAGGTAGAAAAGCTGTAAAAACTTTAATAAAGTAACTCAAAAGCCTTGACTTGACGGTCAAGGCTTTTTGATTATTGGTGATTTTTCGGGGCAATATAATATACAGAACACTTTTTTGGAGGAACCTTATGGTAAGGATAATAACCGACTCTGCAGCCGACTTTGAACCCCTTGAAATATCTTTGCTGGACATAGAAACAATACCCTTGACTGTGTCCTTTGGCAATGTTCACTACAAGGAGAATGTGAATTTGACAAAGAGAATTTTTTACAACCTTCTTACTATGCAGGACTCGCACCCAAAAACATCTCTGCCCTCGCCAAAGCTGATTGAAGATACATTTAGCAAAATTCCGCCAAACGACCAAATTGTGGGGATTTTTCTGTCGTCACACCTTAGTGGAACATATCAGAGTGTAAAATACTTTTCAAAAAACCGTAAAAACTGCTATATCATAGACAGCCACAGTGCCTCTGCCGGAGAGAGAATTTTGGTGGAGGAGGCGGTAAAAATGCGAAACCAAGGGAAATGCGGGTCAGAAATTTTTAACCGCCTTGAAAATCTAAAGCATAAAATCAAGCTGTATGCCTGTATAGACAACATTGAATTTTTACAAAAGGGAGGAAGAATATCCTCCTCCAAGGCAAGAATTGGCTCTGTTGCAAACATTAAGCCTGTAATCACTATGGAGGATGGAAAGGTTGTTGTTGCACACAAAAGCATTGGTATGAAACGTGGTATGAACTACATCATAAAAAGGCTTAACCACAACAAGCCCGACCTAAAATACCCATTCCACATAATGTACACCCATGTCCACCACCAGGGCGTTGTGATGAAGGAGTCCCTTATGGAAGCCGGCTACAACATCAACAACCACAGCCTTATAAACGCCGGAGCAGTAATAGGAAGTCACATAGGAACAAACTCCTGCGGAATAGCCTATGTGAGCAAATAGCCATAGTCCGATATAACTCTTTGACAATAATCTGTATTTTATTCCACATTTTTAAGTGCCTGTGACATAGGAATTTTTTTAATCCTGTTAAGCTGAATAAAATTAACCACAGCATAGCACAAAATTCCCATAATAATCATTGCCGGATAAACATACGGCGCAATGTAGTAGGTGAGCCAACCGTTAAACTCCTGCATAAGAGTGTAGTAAATCGCCCTTATGGTCAGCTCACACAGAGGAACGCTGATAAGCAGGGAAATTACTATAACTATGCCTGTTGCCCTGTTATACAGCCTGCTTACCTCACCGTCGCTATATCCCAAAATTTTTACCATTGAAATTGACTGCGAATTCTTTTCAATTATGATTTTGGCAAGAAGATAAATCACTATAACAAACATAATTACCGAGAAAACGCCTATCATAGGGAACATAAAGCCCATAGAATCCTCAAGTTGGCGGGCAATAACGGTCAAATCATCTTCGGTAATTGTTGACGCTATATATGCTTTGTCAATATCCTTTAGCTCATCGTTTGAAAAATAACCGCTGAAATATCCCTTTGGCACGTCAAAGGTATCAGAAAACTTTTCCATTGACATAAATACGCTTAGTGTTGCAGGGTAATGATAGTTGTCCTGAACATCAAATGTGTATTTTTTGTCGCTGTGCTTTTCTCTAAGGGTGTATTTTTCACCCTTTTCTACACCGTATTTTTCCATAAGTCCGTCGGACAAAACTACCATATCCTTGTCCTTTGAAAAATCAAGGCTTTTCAGATATTTGGAGTTTTCGCTGATGCCGTACACAGTTATTTCCTCACCTTTTTCATTTTCCAAGGAACAAACATAATATTTCTCGGCATTTTTGTCAGTTGTTTCAACAGGAGTTTTTAAAATATACTGGTAGTTTGCAATTTTAGACTGTGTAATTTCCTCCTTAAAATTATCAAGGAGAGGTGACATCATAAGTCCAAACACCAAAAGTACGCTTGCAAGGAACACACCTACAAGCATCATAAAGTATGTTGACTTGTTCTGCAAAATTATTCTGATACGGAACCTTATAAAAAACCTTTTGCCTTGTAGCTTAACCACCTTTTTCTTTTTCGTCCTTTTCAGTTCGTGCCTTAAAAATTTTAGCGGTGGCAATGACAAGGTTGAAATAAGCACCAAAGCATTGACCGCAATAATGATTAGCACAGGGACAATGGTGGTTTTTACAAAAGCCTCACTGCTCCATATGGTTTGATATGATGTTAAGGAGTAGCTGTGATAATACATCTGTGCAA
>JAXESA010000214.1:0-7473 GCA_034116205.1 Ruminococcus sp.
TGTGCTGTTTGTGATTTCTGCTGTTTCTGTTGTAGCGTCGTTCTCCCGGTCATCTAAAATTCCAAGGAGTTCTGTAAAGGCTGACCTTGTGCCTGAACCGTCCTCTCTTGAAACAACGGTGATTTCTCCTGTTACTCCGCTGTTGTCTGTGTCCTTGTTGCTGTCGCTTGAACCACATCCTGCACAAGAAAGTGCAAGTACTGTTCCGGCTAAGACTGTGCATAATAATTTTTTCATTTTTTCTTTACCTCTTTTTTCAGGAAACACTGATTAAATCATTTGCACAGAAAGGGCTGTCAGATTTTTTGTCGATTTGCTCAAAAAACCACAGGAATGCTGACGCATTGCGAGGATTTTTTGGGCTAACCGGCAGAAAATATGCGTACAAGATGTGTAAAGTGATTTATTCAGTGTTTCCTTTGATATATAATATTGTACCGAAAAGTATAAATTTTCTTCACTACTTCCTAAGTACAATTAAATGTTACTCCTCTATTGTTAAATCGAAAATCAAAGTAAAGTTAAATCTTTTCCGTTTTTTGTTAAATAAATTTAAAACCCAAAATTGACTTGCTTTCTCCATTATATTCCGGTTTTTTGTATGTTATGACAAGGTACAAGCCTTAAACTATATATCACCACACCTCACATTTTCAGGCACAAAAAAATAAGCCGGCATAATGCCGACTTATTCTTTGAAATTATTAAATTTTTTATATTCTCACAGTTATCCTTGTGCCTTTGCCTACTTCGCTTTCTACACTAAGTTTGCCTTTGTGCAGTTCTACACCGTGCTTTACTATGGAAAGGCCAAGGCCTGTTCCGCCGATTTCCTTGCTGTGGCTTTTGTCAACTCGGTAGAATCTTTCAAACACCCTACTCTGGTCCTCCTTGCTGATTCCGATACCGGTGTCCTCCACAACAAGTGTTGCCTTACCGTCAACAGGTGCAACGGTTACTGTTACGCTACCGCCCTCTTTGTTGTACTTAAGAGCATTATCCACAAGGTTATACACAATCTCGCTAAGAACAGTAGGCACACCCTTTAGCATAGTCTTTTCACCGTAAAGTTTCAGACTTACCTTGCTTTTTGATGCAATAGGGTCAAGGGTTTCTTCAACACTCTTTGCAATTTCGTACAGGTCAACCGCCTGTATTTCCATTTCAATGGACTTGTCGTCCAGCTTTGACAGCTTGATAATATCGTTTACAAGTGTTATCAGCCTGTTAGCTTCTTTTGTAATGTTACCTGCAAAGTGGGTAACGGTTTCCTTTGGAGTGTTTTCGTTACCTAAAATTTCGGCAGATGCAAGAATGGCGGTTAGGGGAGTTTTCAGCTCGTGACTCACATTTGCACTGAATTCTCTTCTCAGAACTTCTCTTTGGTGCTTCTCGGTAACATCCAAAATTACTGCTACTGCGCCCTTTACCTTTCCCTCAAGTACAACAGGATTGCAATAGACACTAAGGTATCTATCCCCAAAGGAAAGCACCTCCGACATATGTGTTCCGTGAATTGCCAAGGAAATATCCTTTAGGAAGCTATTGTCCACCCCTAAATCTTCAAGATATTCTCCACGGGGACTGCTTACACCAAGGAGCTTTTCGGCACTTTTGTTGTGGGACAGGATTTTACCCTGCAAATCAACAATCAAAAGTCCCTCTTTCATATTTCCTGTGATTGTGCTGAACTCTGCCTGTGTCTGCTTTAGCTCCTTAATCTGCTTTCTGATAACCCTGTTCTGGTGGCTTATCTTCTGCACAAGAGGAGTTATTTCCTCATATGTTTCAACAGTATTGATGTTTTCCAAATCAAGCTGATTTATTGGCATAACAATCTTTTTTGATGCAAAAAATGCTATTACATAGGAAAGCACCAAAGCAAGAATTATTACGATTGCAAGGGGTTGGAACATATTGAAAAGCAAAATCCAAACGGAATATTGGTTTGTGGAAACTCTGATAATGGTTTTGTCCGGCAACACCTTGGCATAGTACATTGTTTTTTCCGACAAGGTGCTTGAATAACGGACAGTTTCGCCCTCTCCTTTTTCAATTGCCTCTTTAATCTCCTCACGGTCAAGGTGATTTTCCATTTTGTCGGCTGTTGCGTCTGTGTCAAATTTTACACTTCCGTCGCTGTCTATCCAGGTGATTCGTTCATCGTCAGCAATATCTATGGACTTAAGGAAGTCAACACCCTCTCTCTCCACTCCTGCGGAGATTGTGCTAAGTTGATGATGAAGTTGTTTCATCAGCTCATTACCGTAAAAGTCGTACATAACTCCAACGATGATTACAATGGTTGACACCAGCACAGCAATACATCCCAAAAATATATTTTTAAAAATTTTTTTGGTCATTACTATTCACCTATCTTGTAACCAAAGCCTCGGATAGTTTCTATCATATCACCACATTCACCCAGCTTTGTTCTAAGGGTTCTTATGTGGACATCAACAGTTCTGTTTTCTCCGTCAAACTCATATCCCCATATTTTGTTAAGAAGTTTTTCCCTTGAAAAAACAACACCTTTGTTCTGCATAAGGAGAAGTAGCAGATGGTACTCCTTGTAGGTGAGAACAACATTTTTTCCGTTGGCTGTAACAAGATGCTTTTCGGGATTTATGGACAGATTTCCCACCGTTATTTCTTCAGGCTCCTTTGGCTTTGATGTTCTTCTTAAAAGCGCCCTAATCCTTGAAACAAGCTCCAGCATACTAAAGGGCTTTGTCATATAGTCATCTGCACCGCTGTCAAGACCGATAACCTTGTCGTACTCAGCGTCCTTTGCTGTGACCATAATAACAGGAATATTTGCGGTGTCGCTGTTTTTGCGGATTCTTCTGAGAATAGACAGACCGTCCTCCTCCGGGAGCATAATATCCAGGAGAATAAGGTCCGGAGTCTGTTCCTTCATAGCACTCCAGAATTCTGATGGACGTTCAAAGCCCTTCACATCAAATCCACTGTTTTTTAAAGAATAATAAACTGCTTCGTTTATACTTTTATCGTCTTCAATGAAGTAAATCAAAATATCATCTCCGTATTATTATTCTACCACTAATTAGTTAAATAGAAAGTCACAGAATGTTAAATATAGGTTAAATCTTCAACACTACAATATATTTTACTTTTATTTTTGTCAATACCCAAAGTAAAATTGACAACAACCTCACAAAATGATATGCTTTATCGGAACGAAAAAACTATGACGATTGGGAGTAAATATGAAAATTCGCAATCCCTTTATGGGACTTACAAAAATACAATGGATAATATATATTTTTTCATTATCTGTGGTTATAGTGACCTCACTTTTGGGCGGTGTGCAGGGAGTTCCCTCGGTTATTGCATCGATAATTGGAACAACCTCTTTGATTTTTATGGCAAAGGGAGATGTTTTCGGCCCTATATTAATAGTTATTTTCAGCATTATGTACGGTGTAATATCCTATTCATATGCATATTACGGTGAGGTTATCACCTACCTTGGTATGACTGCACCCATTTCGGCGGTGTCGATTTTTACTTGGATAAAAAATCCTTACGAAAAAGGAAAGCACGAGGTAAAAATTGCAAGGATAAAGAAAATTCATATACTGTTCCTCACCCTGTTAACCTGTGTTGTAACATTTGTGTTTTACTTTATACTGGACTATTTCAACACTGCAAATATGTTTTTCAGCACTATTTCAATAGCCACCAGCTTTTTTGCTGTGGGATTGACAACGCTACGCAGTCCCTATTACGCAATAGCATACGGACTGAATGATGTGGTGCTGATAATTCTATGGTGCTTTGCCTCATTTGAGGACAGGTCGTATATTTCAATGATTGTATGCTTTGTTATGTTCCTTGTAAACGATATTTACGGTTTTGTCAACTGGAAAAGGATGGAAAAGAAACAAAGTAAAAAGTGACAATAAACCTAAAAAAGGTATGGAAAAAGCTCGGCGAAACCGAGCTTTTTTCTTATAATCATATGCTGATTACATCTTAAATTTTATTGTGTACCATTTGTTACTGTACTTTTTGCCTGAAATTTTGGTATAGGCGTTTATCCTTGCGTAGTAGATTTTACCCTTTTTCAGTCCACTTATTGTGGCTGTTGTTTTGCTCACCTTTACATTCTTTGCTTTTTTAAAGGCTTTGTTTGTTGCGTACTGAACTGTGTAGCCTGTTGCACCTGCAAGTTTTTTCCAGCTTAGCTTTGCCATTGTGCCTGTTTTCTTCACCTTGGATACTTCTTTTGAAGAAAAATCCTTTGGTGCGGAAATTATTTTTATCTTTAAATATGCTGACTTATACAGTCTGTTTTCAGGTGCCTTTATTGTGATTACTGCACAACCACCGCTTTTTACAGCAACCCTGCCTGTGGAGTAAACCTCTGCAACATTCTTGTTACTGCTTGTGTAGGTAAGCCTTGTGTTTGCCTTTGCGTTCAGTCTAAAGGTCTTTCCGGCTGATGTAACATACTGGGATTTTACCCCTGTTATCTTTTGAGATAATTTGCTAACTATGATTTTCACAGTTGTTGTAGCTGACAAATACACCTCGGTTTCTTCTGCAGTAATTGTTATTGTAGCAGTTCCTACACCCTTAATTGTTACAATTCCATCCTCGGATACAGTAGCCACATTTTCATTGCTACTCACATATGCCAAATCGGTTTCTGCCTCTGCCTCAAGGTCAAAAGGTCTTGCTCCGTATGATAGGGTATATTCTTCCTCTGGTACATATATATCCTGTTCAACTAAAACAGCATAGTAAATACAAGCATCTAAAATGTAGTCGTTGCCGGATTCAATATATACACCTTCCCAATCATACTTTGAACCATTGTAACACACATCAATCAGATTTTCACAATCTCCAAATGCACTTTCACCAATGATTGAAATATTACTACCAATGCATATATCAGCCAATTCTGTACAACCGTAAAACGCATTCATTTCAATGCTTTCTACACTGTCAGGAATTACAATATCAACAAGACTAGTACAACCCTCAAAGGCACTTTCAGAAATAACTGCAATATTTTCGCCTAATGTGAGAGTTGTTAAGCTTTCACATCCATAAAACTCTTTGATGCCAATATAATTCAATCCATCACCTATTATTGCTTCGCACAGCTCTAAGCAACCGCTGAATACATTGTCACCTATAGTTGTTACATTGTCAGGAATCTCCACCTGAGCCAAGCATGTACATTCATTAAAAGCACTGTCGCCAATACTTTCAACACCGTTGCCTATTGCTAATTCTGTTAGGCTTGCACAGCTTGCAAAGGCAAAATCGCCAATCTCTGTGACGCTGTTTGGAATTGCAACCTCTACCAAGTTGGCACAATCAAAAAAGGAATAACTTGAAATATTTGTTACACCTTCCTCAATTACTAATTTTTCAATGTTATACAAAAAATTATTCCAAGGGGTGTCCTCACCGCTATAGTAAGGCTCCATTTCTCCGTTGCCAGAAATAGTCAATGTTGCTGTTCTACCGTCATAGTGCCACTCACAGTCACCAGTAGTGCCTGTGTACTCCTCATATGCCTCGTCATCGGTTGCAACACCGTAAATTGAAGAAGTAGCTCCACTGTTCTCCGTTACTATTGAATTACTTTTACCATTAGTTTCATCAGCAAAGGTGGTTAGTCCTGTAAACATAGAACAAATCATCAAAGCAGACAAAATTATGCTTACTAATTTTTTAGCTTTCATAGAAATACCTCCCCTTTAATATGTAGGCATATAAAGATGAAACAAAGAATTATTCTGTAAATTCAAAATTTCAAAAATACATATCTTATGGGAAAATTTTATCACTATTTGTACAAAATTTCAATGAAATTCCTGCATTTTATATACATTTATAAAAAACTTGTTCATAATTTATACATAATGCACATATATAAACAGGTAAATTAAGCCGAATTATTATTGTCAACACAGCCCTTTATATCATAAAAAATAAAAGCCCGGTATAAACCAAGTTTTATTGTAAACTTAATGTTAGATTTGGTTGACAATCTTTCCCACCTATGATAGAATTTATTACTGAAAATACCTAAGAAGGTGTAACTATGACAATACAAGCACAAAACAATGAAAACCCTGTTCTTACCCGTGAAGAGGCAATCAAAATACTGAACACTCCCGATGAAGAACTTAATGAGCTTATTGCAAGGGCGGAAAAGCTCCGCAGAAAGTATAAGGGCAACCATGTGAGCATACATATTCTCACTAACGCACGAAGTGGTAACTGTTCCCAGGACTGTGCCTACTGTGCCCAATCATGTCGCTCAAAGGCAGAGATTGACAAGTACAAATGGGTGTCAGACGAAAAGTTATAT
This sequence comes from Ruminococcus sp., assembly GCA_034116205.1. Classification (GTDB taxonomy): domain Bacteria; phylum Bacillota; class Clostridia; order Oscillospirales; family Acutalibacteraceae; genus Ruminococcoides. Next base: position 6,359 of record JAXESA010000214.1, read on the forward strand.
AAAGACAATGATTTTGTAAACGAGCATCACCTGTCAAGGCACTGCATCGGTCTTAGCGGAATGAAATTCACTGATGAAGAAATTGAGGAGCTGGCCCAGCGAATCCGAAAAATGAAAGCAACAGGCACGCACCTTTGTTGTTCTATTGGATTCTTAACAGAAAAGCAGGCTCTAATCCTAAAGAACGCAGGACTTGACCGAATCAACCACAACCTTAACAGCAGTCGTGCCTATTACAAAAATATTTGCAAAACACACACCTTTGACCAGCGTGTGGAAAATATTAAAATGCTCCAAAGGCTTGGCTTTGAGATATGTAGCGGTGGCATTATAGGTATGGGTGAAAGCAAGGAGGATGTTGCGGATATGCTCCTTGAACTGCGTGAAATCCAGCCACAGGCTCTGCCAATCAACTTCCTACTCCCTATCCCCGGCACACCGCTGGAAAATGCTGACACATCATACCTGACAACCTCTTACTGTATGAAGGTTCTGTGCCTTGCAAGGCTCCTTGTACCAAAGTCTGACATTCGCTGTGCCGCAGGAAGAGAGGTTTATTTTAAAGGAGAAGAGAAAAGACTGCTTAGCGTTGTTGACTCCATTTTTGCCTCAGGCTACCTCACCGCAGACGGTCAGGGAATTGGAGATACAATCAAAGCTATCACCGACGCAGGCTTTACCTACGAAATAGAATCTGCATAAAAACACCATTAAAACAATTTCAAATGTTCAACACTAAAAGGTCCGATTTTTTCGGACTTTTTGCTTTTCTATCCATATTAAAAACTCTATCAATTTACTCCTCTCCTTTCACCGGCTTTAAACTCGGACATATTATATAATCAGAGGTAATATACACCTTAACAAGATAAACCAAAAAAGGAGAATTAATGTGGTTGATGAAATATTCAGGAGCTACGGGATAACCCCCTTTCCACGGGATTATTCCGAAGCTATGGCATATGTTCCCTATCAAAGCAACAACCCCCGTATGTATTCCGTACCCCACGGTTTTGAAACAGGTACGCTATTTCCCACTTTAGATAAACCGTTTTACGGAGAAAAATGTATGGAGGAAAATAAAAATGACTGAAAGAGATATACTTCTTAAAAAG
>JAXESA010000215.1:0-3358 GCA_034116205.1 Ruminococcus sp.
CTCCCACAGGCTTTAGGATCCCCGATGAATCAAAGGGTCTTCAACACCGCCAATGGAGTCCGTGCTCCCGATTTAATAGTTGTAGGGTTATTTTCGCATATTCGCAAATCAGGCAGGGCGTTTTATTATGTTAATATGGAAAAATTAAATCTTAAATTTTATTCTTCCTCATCGTCAAACATACTTGCGAATCTTTCCTCAAACTGATTTGCAAGTCTGTCAAGAAGGTCCTCATCGTCAAGTTCAGCCAGCTCTTCTTCGCCGTCATCTCCAAGAATAACTTCCATGATGTAGTATTCCCCAGAGTCGTTTACACTATCCTCTGCACTGTCAAATACAGGGTAAAGTGCCAAATACTCATTGTCATCTTCTATAATTTTATCAAGTATCTCAAAACTATGCTCATTTCCTTCATCGTCTATGAGTGTGATGAGATCCGGTGTGAATTCATTATCCATTATCTTCACCTCAATTTCTTTAATTACATTTTACATTATATATATATCATAAGTCAAGAGTATTTTTATTTCTTTATTTGTAACTATTTTCACAAAAATGTCATAAAATATTGGTAGTTTTAAAGAATACATTCAAAACTTTAAAAATTATTGATTTAATCTTTTCTTTGTTATATAATATACCTTATAAATATATGTGTATATAATACACCTAAGGAGGATTTATTTTGTTAAAGTCCTTTGATAAGCTTCCGGCTGAATTTCAAAATGAAGAAGTTAAGCGGTATTATGATATTCTTTCCCGTAAAAAGAGGAGTATTCTTTTAAAGAGGATTACAGATATTATTATGGCTGTGATTCTGCTGATTTTACTTTGTATCCCTATGCTTATAATTGCATTTATAATAAAAATCAGTGCAACTAAGGGTCCTGTATTTTATAAGCAGGAGCGTGTTACAAGGTATGGCAAGCGTTTTAATATACTCAAATTCCGCACAATGATTGTTGGTTCTGACCAGTGTGGCGAACTCCTTACAAAAGAGGGAGACGAGCGTGTTACCCTAATTGGCAGAGCCTTAAGAAAATATCGTCTTGACGAACTTCCACAGCTTTTTCATGTGCTTTCCGGTAAAATGTCAATTGTTGGAACTCGTCCCGAGGTTGTAAAATATGTTGACTGCTATGCTCCGTCGTATTACGCAACACTCCTTTTACCTGCCGGTATAACCAGCTTTGCCTCAATCAAATATAAGGACGAGGATAAGCTGTTAAAGGACGGAGATGATGTTGATGCTGTTTATATCAACAGAATTCTCCCTGATAAAATGAGATATAATTTAAAGTATCTCCAGCGTTTTGGATTTAGAAGAGATCTTTACCTAATGTTTAGAACCGTTAAAGAAGTATTCACAAGATAGGAGGCGGCGGTCATTAGTTTAATCAATAACTCAAGTTACTTTAGAATTAGCTTTATTCTTTGCCTTTTCTTTACTAACATTGCGTTTTTGCAGATACCCGCCTATGTTGCCCTTATTGTTTTAGGTGTATGGGGTGTTTACCTCACCGTCAGAAACATCATTAAGTACAAAGCATACAAAAAGATGAACTTTGGCTTTTGGGTAATGGCATTTTTGGCTATGAATATTATCACTGCACTTGTACATATTACAGATAACTTTTTTATAAATATGCTTTTTATCCTGTTTATGTGCATTTCCTTTTTTGTGTTCTATGGTGTCCATATTGAACCGGAAACCAATGTAAAGCACGAACTCTATACAGTGGCAAGAATTTTTCTTTATATGGTCACATTAATTCAGATTGCTGGTATCATATGCCTTTTGTTTAATGTATCATATCATAATGAGTGGGTAGATCTTATTATATATGAAAACAGATATACGGGCCTTTTTATCAACCCGAATCTTTCCGGATTTTCCTCTGTTGTCGTTGTATTTTGTATCCATATTCTCACCATACATAAGTTCAGCAGCAAAAATTTCGATTTACCAAAAATCTCTCGTATATGGCTTGCCACAGGACTTTTTATCAGTATTTTTACTCTGTTCTTAAGCGACAGCAACGCAAGTCTTGTGCTGTTTTTGGGGTATATTATTGTTTTTGTAATCACCAAATTCATAGCTTCAAGAGAAGATTATGAGAAAAAACAGCTTGTAGTCAGGTTTATTTCCACAATGCTGGCTGGTGTTGTGATTATCTTCTGCACATTTTTCCTTAGAAGTGTATGCCAGCTGGGTGTTGCTGCTGTAATAAACAACGCAAACGAGGTTGTTGTAAACGAAAGCGATACCACCTCTGTGCTGACAGAAGAAGAGGTAACATTTGAACACGAGAACACAAATGTTGACTCCGGCAGATTTACTCTTTGGAGTCAAGCAATGACAATTTTCTCCCACTATCCTGTGGAGGGTATAGGAAAGGGCAATATTCTTTCTTATAGCTATAACTTTTTTGAAGATGGCTTGCATTTTTCAGACTTGTACAGCGGTGACTTTGCAAGTTTGTTTGCAACGTTCACAACTGATATTCACAATGCCTACATCACAATACTTGTCTGTTCCGGCATTGTAGGGTTCTTACTATTTATGGCATTTGCTTTTAGAAATGGATTTACCATCACAAAGTATCTTTTTAAAAACGGTAAAACCCTTGAACATACCGTTTTTCCATGCCTGTTTAGTTTTATTGTGGCTTATCTTATTTTTGCCTGCTTTGAAAAAGCACTTCTTTATGATATTTCATTTATGGTTATTTTCTTCTGGTTTATTCTTGGTCAAATTACCTGTTATAATTTTCGGGAAAGAAATCTTGACCAAAGGGATAACCTAAGTTTTAAACAGAGTATTAAACCAACTTTGTTGTAAAAAATAAATTCAGGTGATTGTATGAAACTTTTTTTAAAAAGAGATTTTTCTAACGAGGGTGCTCTTTTTATTGTCTTTGACAACTTTGGCAAAGAAAAGTTCTATGTTTACAGAGATATGCGTCATTCACACTTCTCTCTTGCCATCACCGATACAAACTTCAATAGATTGTGCAGTATCAGCACAGTACCCCTGCCTATTTTTAAGGCATTTACCATTAAGGATAAAAAAAGCATTATAAGGCTTGTCTTTAACAAAAACACTTCACGACCAATGTGCTACTATTATGGGATAAGTTGGCGTATTCGTGGCGATATTATCAATAAAAATTTTGAGGTTGTTGATAACGATAACACCATCCTCCTTACCCACAGAGGCTCTTGGTCAAGAAGCGGAGATAGCTATGAGCTAAATATTACAGAGGGTTCAAGGGAGCTTTTCCTTATTGCCTCTGCAATATGTGTTGATTTAATTGAGTCAGCCGATGAAAAACAACTACAAACAGTGTGAGGTGCA
>JAXESA010000216.1:0-12741 GCA_034116205.1 Ruminococcus sp.
CCTGCCGAAAAGTTATATACCCTTGACATTTTTATTATCTCCTTATCATAAATCATAATTAACCCATTGGGTTATACTAAAAGGTCATACTAAATTATATTCCTTTAATTGGTTAAAGTCAACTATAATTAAATGAACATAGTTTAAAATTAAAATAAAATAAATATGAATTAACTTCTTAACCCAGCTTCATTTCTCCTATTACGGATTTCAGGTCATCTCTCATACGGATTGCCTCTCTCTTAGCCGCCTTGGCATAATCCATCTCGTCAAGGCCCTCCTCTTTCTGCCATGCACACATAATTCCACGGGAGGAGTTTACAATAGCACCGATACCGTTTGCATCAAAAGCACCCTCGCAGTCCTTGGCACCACCTCCCTGTGCACCATAGCCGGGGACAAGGAAGAAAGTCTTTGGAAGTTCAGACCTAAGTTCTGTAAGCATCTCTGGATATGTAGCACCAACAACAGCACCAACACCGGTGTAACCGTATTTTCCAACAGTTGTTTCGCCCCAATACTCACACATTTTGCCCATATGAAGATAAACTGTTTCGTCACTTCTAAATTCAAGATTTTGCAGTTCTCCTGATGATGGGTTTGAGGTTTTTACCAGAACAAAAATTCCTTTGTCCTTCTTCTCACAAATATCAAGGAGAGGACTGATTCCGTCTGTGCCTAGGTAACCGTTAACAGTAAGGGCATCTGCACCGAAAGCCTCCTCCTTTACTCCGTCAACATCAGTTTCCCCAAGGTGGGCAATAGCATATGCTTCCATTGTTGTGCCGATGTCATTTCTCTTACCGTCTGTAATAACAAACATACCCTTTGATTTGGCATACCTGATTGTTTCGTCCAAAGCACGAACACCGTACCAACCGTACATTTCGTAGTATGCACACTGTGGCTTGATTGCAGGAACAACATCACAAAGCTCATCAATAAGTCCCTTGTTAAAGGTTAAAATTGCATCAGCTGCACCCTCAAGGGTTTTGCCGAATTTTTCAAAGGACTCCTCCTTGATTCTCTCAGGAATATAGGCAAGCTTTGGGTCAAGTCCTGCCACAGTTGGGTTTTGCATTTCTACAATTTTCTCAATCAATCTATCAAATGACATTTTTATTCTCCTATTATACTCCGTATGTTTCTCTGTACTTCTTCATAGCCTCAAGGTGTTCCTTACCCTCAACGACACCGTTTTCAATTGCAGAAATAATGTCGTCCATAGTAACAACGGAATGAACCTTAATACCGAATTCTTCTTCAACCTCTTGAACAGCAGACTTTTCGCCGCCCTTGCCTATCTCCATTCTGTCAACGGAAATGACCATATCAGTAACATTAGCAGAGCACATACCCTTAATCTTTTCCATAGACTCCCTGAGAGCCTTGCCGGAGGTGATAACATCATCAACAAAAATAAGTGTATCGTTATCGCCAAACTGATATCCGATAATCATACCACCCTCGCCGTGGTCCTTAACTTCTTTTCTGTCAAAACAGTAGTTCATATCAACGCCGAACTTGTTGTTAAGGATAATTCCTGTTGCAATGGCAAGTGGGATACCCTTATAAGCAGGGCCAAAGATTGCATCACCCTTGATTTTATTATCCATAATACATTCGGCATAAAACTCACCAAGCTTGGATATTTGTGAACCTGTTTTGTAGTTACCTGTATTAATAAAGTATGGAGAAATTCTTCCGCTTTTCAGTGTAAACTCTCCAAATCGAAGGATTCCTCCCTCTACCATAAATTTGATAAATTCCTCTTTGTAAGTAAGTTCTTTACCCATCTTTCTTCTCCTTATTTATATATTTCATCAATGAAACACACCACAATTATTGTGAGGTCTTTTATTGATATTTATCTTTCCTAATCCTGTTGCTTATCCTCAAAAACAATTTTTCCATCAAGGATAGTCATAACCACCTTGCCCTTTAACTCCATTCCGTGGAAAGGTGTGTTTTTGCTTTTTCCATGAAGTTTTTCTCTATCTACAGTCCAAACCTTGTTTACATTCACAAGGGCAATGTCGGCATTAGTGCCTGTTTTAATTGTACCGGCATTTATTTTGAGAATATTTGCAGGTGCAGTACTCATCAGCCTTGCAATGTCCATTAGTGAAAACTTTCCATTGTGATAAAGATGTGTAAGTGTAACCCCAAGGCTGGTTTCCATACCTATTGAGCCGTTTGGTGCTTTAACAAAGTCAGCCTTATCCTCCTCTGTGTGAGGGGCATGATCTGTTGCAATACAGTCGATAGTTCCGTCTTCAAGACCTTCAATTATCGCCTTTCTATCCTCCTCTGTTCTAAGGGGCGGATTCATTCGGCAGTCGGCATTCTTATTTTCCAGAATATCCTCTGTAAGGGTGAAGTAATGCGGAGCTGTTTCGGCAGTTACCTTAACTCCCCTTTTCTTTGCCTTTCTGATAAGTTCTACCGATTCTTTTGTGCTGACATGACAAATGTGAACAGGGGAATCGGTTTTTTCTGCAAGGATAATTTCCCTTTCTGTGCCGTTGTTTTCGGCGTCGTTTGGTATTCCCTTAATGCCCAGCTTTTCTGACATCTTTCCCTCGTTTATCTTGCCACCCTCTGCAAGGGCTAAATCCTCACAATGAGCAACAACGGTCATACCAAGCTTGGGGGCATTTTTCATTGCCTCTGCCATAATCTTTGGGTCAAGAACAGGACGGCCGTCGTCCGAAAGTCCTATTGCTCCTGCCTTTCTAAGGGATAAAAGATCTGTCGCCTCTTCTCCCTTAAGACCCTTTGTTATTGAACCGGCAACATACACTTTTGACTTGCATTCTTTAGACTTGTCAAGGATATAGCTGATAACACCTGCGTTATCAATAGTGGGGTTGGTATTTGGCATACACAAAAGACTTGTTACGCCACCTGCCGCTGCGGCATTTGTGCCGGAAACTATGTCCTCCTTGTCTGTCTGGCCCGGATCCCTGAGATGTACATGAAGGTCAACAAGACCGGGCATAGCAACAAGACCTGTTCCGTCAATCACTGTGTCACTTTCCTCAGCCTTAAAGGGTTCGGAAACTTTTCCCTTTTTGATATAAATATTTGATATTTCGTCTTTGTTTTCAGCAGGAGATATGACTCTCACATTTTCAATTATAATATTGTTAATAATAATCACCCTTAAAATTTTCTGGAGGAGTTTCCTCTGTCATTATATGAATCATTCTTTGATGATTTTCTTCTGTTTTTATTTTTTCCTGAATTTCGTTTTTCCTTTTCTCCCAAAAACTCACGGTAATTTGTGTGCTTTTTGCCGTATTCCTCTGTGTTGTCGTAAATATCCTTTGTAGAATACTCTTCTGCGTTGCGGTGTGCTTCTCTAATAAGTTCTCTTTCGATTTTATCTATATTTTCAGAGGACTCAAGTCCGTCAACACCGTCAAAGAAAGCGTCCGGTCTTTCTGCGCCTGTTGCTGTATTTCGGTTACGCCTTGTTTCCTGCACTGCACGGCGTTCTTTTCTATCGCCCACATACAATTCGCTGTCCATAGCCTTGAGTATATTTGCTTTTCTTCTCTTTTTAATGAGCATAAATATGATTAGAGCAACAATTACAACTACAAGCACAATCACAACAACCCATATGAAGGTGATGATTGTATCGTCCAGCTTGCTTTCACTCTCAATCTCAAATACAGCACTATCAAGGATTGAATTCATCAGTTCCTTGTCAGCCTGGTCAATTTCACCGTCCTGTGATTGGAGGGTAAAATGAACATACATTCCGTTCACCAAGGTATCTGCCTGTGTTACATAAACAGTTTCGTCGTCCTTTGGTGTATTGATAATGGAAGCAAAGTAAATTATGTCGTTGTACTTGTCCATTGAACAGCTCTTGCAATTTTCTTGGTTAATATAATTCTGCTTAATTTCGTCAAGCTGTTCTTCACTAAGCGTATTGTAATTCTTTACTTCCTTGCTGTTGTCATCCTGATTCATTGTAAGGGTAAAGACTTGATTGTTGTCCTGTGAAAAGGCTTGTAGATAAATGTTGTAGTCAACAAGACTTTCAATATTTGTCTGATGCTTTTTATAAACCTCGTCATTGGTGGAAACATTCCTTGTTACCACATCCATTGAGGAAGGTAGCTTTAGCGACAATTTAAGTTCGTCTATGGTGTACTGTGTCTGCTCCTCTGCCGATACAGATAACACTCCTGTACCCAGCACAATTATCAAAAGCAAAAACAGTGACGAAATTTTTTTCACAATGTTATTTTTCATTAAAAATCCTCCACGAAAAATAAATATGTCTTTACATATAGCAATATCCAAAATAATTATATCTTTTTTTTGCCAAAAACACAAGGCAAGAAAGGAATAAAAATATATTTGTCAGTACGCACAACTTATTTACCGTATATTTGATAAAATTATACAACAAAACTTTATTAGTTTTTGAATTGTTTTTTAAGATTATGACTAATTTTTTAACTCTGTGAATACCTATTCCGTTGTATTATCTGCTTTGTGATGTTATAATCTAAAAAAAGGAGAAAGTGATGAATCAATTAACGGATAAAATAAGTCGAGGGGTTATTTCGGGCAACGCACTAAAGATGTTTGCCCTATTATGTATGACTATTGACCACATAGGTGCTCATATACTAAACGACTACACCCCCTTTAGGATTATAGGCAGGCTTGCTTTCCCTATTTTTGCCTATATGATTGCAGAGGGTTGCAAATACACCCATAACAAGCTTAAATATTTCCTTACAATATTCATTGAGGGAATTATTTTGCAGATTTTTATTTTTCTGCTGTCCGACTCAACCCATATGAATGTGCTGATTACATTTAGTCTTTCAATAGGACTTATCTACGCTTTCGACTACTCACTACGCAGTGAAAATAACTATAATTTGGTAATTCCCCTAATGGGCATAGTATTTGTTATGGTAATTTGTGGTGAACTGCCCGAAGGATTTTTAAGCGAATACTTCCACATTGACTACGGATTTTTTGGTGTTATGCTGCCTGTTATGGTGTACATATTTGATAACAGAGTGCTAAAGCTTTTGATGTTCACTTCAGGACTTGTTTTTCTAAGTATTTCTATGGCACCTATTGAATGGTGGTCATTAATCAGCATAATTCCCCTTGCCTTTTACAGCGGAGAAAGAGGAAAGCTGAAAATCAAATATCTATTCCACATATATTATCCTATACATATCGTGATAATCCTGGCAATTGAAGAATTTATTATTAAACAAGGGATACTATAATACATTAAATTAATAATAACGGAGGTTTACTATGGGACCATATTATTATGTTGTTGAACAAATCAGCGGTGACTATGCCTTTTTAAAGAGGACAGACACTGAGGAAAATGACCTTATGCAGGTTGCAATGGCACTTTTACCCCAAAACATTGATGAGGGCACTCATCTAAAATGGGAAAACCTTGTTTATACCATAGAATCATAACTTCATAACTTGTTTTTTGTAAGGAGTTACTGTATAATTAACCTGTGAATAATATTCTTTGTAAAGTGTGAGGTTTCTATGACGCTAAGAGGAAAATTTGCAATAAAGCTTTCCAAATTTGTTGCCAAGCTATGCCTTAAAATGGGTAGGCAGGGTGTGACATGGGCAGGCTTGATTGCAAGAAAAATTGAGCCAAATATACTTAAAATTTTATCCGATCAAATCAAAGAAAAGGTTTATATTGTGTGCGGTACTAACGGAAAAACTACCACAAACAATATGCTTTGCACCACACTCCAAGCACAGGGTAAAAAGGTTATTTGCAACAGAACAGGCTCCAATATGCTTAACGGAGTTGTTTCGGCATTTGTACTTGCAACAGATGACGACTGTACCCTCAATGCCGACTATGCCTGCATTGAGATTGACGAGGTTTCCACAAAGCGTGTTCTCCCAACCCTAAAACCTGACTATATGGTGCTTACTAACATATTCCGTGACCAGCTTGACCGTTACGGAGAAATTGACATAACATTGAGAATACTTGATGATGCTATTAAAATGGCACCAAATATGACCTTAGTTATTAACGGTGATGACCCTCTTTCACACTCCTTGGCTATAAAGAGCGGAAACAAATTTATCACCTACGGCATTAGCGAAAAGGTGTTTGATGCAGATGAAAATGCCGAAATCAGAGAGGGCAGATTCTGTGCTATGTGCGGTGCAAAAATGCACTACAACTACTACCACTACAGCCAGCTTGGCGACTATGTTTGCCCCGAATGTGGTTTTAAAAGGCCAAAGATTGACTACCCTGCAACAGACATTCACCACGGTGACCACCTGGAATTTACTGTTGAGGGCAACCACATAAATGCAAGGTACAAGGGATTTTATAACATATACAACATTCTTGCTGTGTATGCTGTTGCTAGTCACTCCGGTGTTGATATAAAAGGTTTTCAGTCAATGCTTGACCACTTCAACCCGGAAAACGGAAGAATTGAACACTTTAAAATTAAGGGAACTGATATTGAACTGAACCTTGCAAAGAATCCTGCCGGCTTTAACCAGAACATTAACGCTGTTATGGCCGACCCAAAGGACAAGGATGTAATTATTCTTATTAATGACCGTGACCAGGACGGAAATGATGTTTCTTGGCTTTGGGATGTAGATTTTGACCGATTTATGGACAAGAGCATAAAGTCAATTACCGTCAGCGGAATCAGATGTCAAGATATGAGATTAAGACTAAAGTATGTTGACATTCCGTCACACCTTGAGGGCAATATAGAAACAGCCATAAGAAGTAAAATTGCTGATGGTGTTGGCAATCTGTATGTTCTTGTTAACTACACAGGACTTTACAGCACAAGGAACATTCTTAAAAGAATGGAGGGGGAAAAATAATGAAGCTTACCATTGGTCATCTTTTTCCCGATTTGCTTAACCTTTACGGCGACAGAGGAAATATTCAGTGCCTTGCCAAGCGTCTTAAATGGCGTGGGATTGACGCAGAAGTAAAAACTTTTAGTATTGAAGACGAGATTGATTTTTCTTCCCTTGACATTGTTCTCCTTGGCGGAGGCTCCGACAGAGAGCAGATGCTTGTTTGCAACAGATTAAAGGAAATCAAGGACGAATTCAAGTCCTATGTGGAATCTATGGGTGTTGTAATAGCCATATGCGGTGGATATCAGCTTTTAGGGAAATATTACGAAACCGACGAGGGAAAAATTGACGGACTTGACATTGTGGATATGTACACAGTTCAGGAAAAGGGCAGGCTCATCAACAATATTTTCATCAAAAGTGATTTATTTGATATGCCTATTGTAGGTTTTGAAAACCATGGTGGAAGGACATATATAAATGACAACAAGCCTTTGGGCAAGGTGGTTTTTGGCAAGGGAAATAACGGAAAAAGTGGATATGAGGGTGTTATATACAAAAATGTAATCGGCACTTATCTTCACGGTCCTCTTCTTCCAAAAAATCCACAGCTTTGCGATTATCTCCTCTCAAAAGCACTTGAACGAAAGTACGGTGCTGACAAAGCTGTCCTTACCCCCCTTGATGACAAGGAAGAAAAAGAGGCAAACAAATATATTGTTGACCGTTACTCCGACAAAATTGAAAATTTCAAGGAAAGAATACGAAAGCTTATATAAAAAACACCGCTGTTGCAGTATAACAACAGCGGTATTTTATTGTCCTTATTTTTTATTCAAGCATTTCCAAAATTGTTTGGCACATTACTCCCTCCGGGGTAAGGTTATAATTCTGGTCAAAGCCCTCTTTGTCAAGTTTTTCTTGAACAGCACACCTTATTTTTTGTATATCCTCCCGGGTGGGTGAATTAAGGTCAACCCCAAGCCCTAAAGTAGAAAGATAATTTTTCTGCATTTTATCAAACATAGCTTTCACATTCTCCTAAATCAATATATATTATGATACCACAATAAGTGAAGAAAGAAAAGCATATAATTAATTGTATAAAAAAACAGACATTCCCGTGGTCGGAACGTCTGTTTTCTTTGTTGTACAACAAATAATTTTTTAAATTAAACTACTAAATTATTTTACCCTAATTGTAATAGTCTTTGTAGCAGCCTTGTAGTTATGTGTACCGGAGCACTTTACAACAATCTTGTATGTACCCTTCTTAGCACCCTTCTTCAAGGTAACCTTACCGCCACGGCTAACGCTGATGTACTTTTTCAGAGAAGATGGAACCGAAGCCTTGAAAGTTCTCTGACCAACGCCCTTTACCTTAAGAGTAAAGCTTGTAGCCTTTTTCTTAAGAGATGAAGCACTATAACTTGTCTTGTAATTACCTACAGTAACTTTGTTATTTGCCTTTACAATCTTATAAGTCTTTGTGATAGTAGTACCTTTGTATGCGCCTATACCTACAATAGAAACCTTGTAAGAGTTAACATACTTACCAGCCTTATAAACAAGTTTGTAGTGAACGCCTTCTTTGAGTGTAAGATATTTGCCGTTGCTTGCCTTTACCTTAACAGTAATTTTGCCGTTAATTTTCTGAGCCTTAGCATTGTAAACAAGGCTTTGAATAGAAACAGCAGCTGACTTTAAGCTTGCACTTGGCTTAGATGGGCTGTTTGCTGCAGAAGCAACAGTAACACAAGTCATCATCATAATTGTAGCTAACATTACTGCAAAAAATCTTTTCATTCTCATTTATAATTCCTCCTCTATTATTTTAATACGAATTTGCTGCCACGGAAAAGCAATATCCGTATTTATAATTATCACAGATATTAAATATTATTTAATACTGCGTAATTACCTTTAGTTTTTAGTTTTTTTATTTTGAGATGTACCGTAGTATTTGCCATAGTACTTATCGTATGAACGAGAACCAGTTTCAACACGGTTTAAAACTGTGCCCAACAGCTTACATCCAACATAATCAAGCTGTTTTATAGACTGCCTTACCAAATCCTTTGATGTTTTTCCACTGCGAACAACAAGCAAAGCACCATCGCACATAGAAGCAACAAGTGAGCCGTCGGCAACTGAACAAAGGGGTGGAGAATCCATTAAAACATAACGGTAATCTTCTGAAAGTTTATCAAGAAGCTCTGAAAAACGAGTGTCCTCAAACAAAGACAAAGGATTTTCCAAAGGATTGATACTTGGAATGATATATCCGTTTTCAACATTGGTTTCATAAACTACATCCTCATATTCAGTTAGACCGGAAAGATAATAGTTAAGTCCCTTTATCTCCCCATCAGCACTGTAATTATGTCTGTCCTTTAGCAGAGATTTTCTCAGATCTACATCAAGCAAGACTGTCCTAAATCCTGCCTCTGCCATCATCTTCCAAAGCTGAACGGAGATAACGCTTTTTCCCTCGTTGGGAACACTACTTGTAATTAAAATTTTCTTTGTATCCTTACCACAAAATTTTACATTTACACGGAGGCGGTTCATTGCCTCTTCTACCTCATATGGTAAAGCGGGAATGTCAAGTTGAATTTTTTTCATAAATTACACCCTCCTCCCTTTTAATACAGATTCCGTATCAGCCTCAACACTATCAAACAAAAGCTGGTTTTCAGGAACAACCGTCAAAGGTGTGATTCCAAAGTATTTTTCCATATCGTCAGCCGAACGAATTGTATCATCCAAAAGGTATCTTGCTATAATAACGCCACAGCAAAGGACAAAACCTAAAAGTGCACCCACCAGGGTGTATTTTCCGTAGTTTGGTGCAACCTTTGTTTCTTGAAGTCTTGCTCTTTCAGCCACATTTGGAGCATTTGTGCTCATAGTATCAGGAAGATACTTTATGGATATATCCATAACCTCGTTGGCTATCTCCATAGAATCCCTTGGGTCTGTGGTTGTTGCTGTAATATTCAAAATTCTTGTATCATCTACATTTTCAATGGAAATTTTGTTCTTAAGCTCCCCAACGCTCATATCAAGGTCAAGATTGTCAGCCGCCTTACTGAGCACAGGATAGCTGAGAATAAGTTCTTCGTAGTCTGATGCAAGTGAAGAACCAACATTGATGTCGGATAAATCCACCACTGAATCACTGGATGCAGATACAACATATATCTTTGCAGTTGACTGGTATGTAGGCTTAATAAAGAAATAGGAATAAGCATTTAGTATTACCGCTCCTATCAGTACACATAGCACAATAAGGTGCAGTTTGTGAAACAGCGCATAGAATAAATCTACTAAATCAATTACTGATTCGTTGTTATCCTGCTCCTGTAATAAAGAATCAGACAACGCAGTATTCATTTTTTCTGCATTTGCCAACTCTGTTTCGACAGAATAATCATGTTTGTTCAAACTCATTTTTATCTCCTTTTCAAACACCAAAGTGTTTGGAACTATCTATTCAGACCTTTTACGTCACTTTACTTCGTCATAAAACAACTCTCGCACTGCTTTATCAAGGCTTTGCCGGTCAAGCCTGTACTCTACAAATCCGGATTCTCCTACTTTATTCTTACCTGTAAGAACAGGAGATTTCTTCTCCTCATATTTTGTAAGGTTAACAGCAATTCTGCTCATCATACGAGGTGTTAAATCTGTACCCATATATTTTTCAAGAGCATCATATGCCTCGTTGATAAAGCCACTGCTCTCCTTGAATTTTGCCATATATATATCCTTCAATTTGGACAGATACTCAGATTGCCTTTTCATACGGTTTACATTTGTTCCGTCAGCAACATTTTTTCTGTCATGAATATAGTGATATGCTTGTTCATCAGAAAGCTTTATGGTTTCACCCATTTTAAGGCTTTTATCTGATGCCGAAAAATCATCTTCAATAGTGACGGTTACTCCCCCTGCAAGATTATTTATCACAGGAATAGAATCCATATTCAAAGATACACAACCGTCAATAGGCTGATTATACAGTAAATCTGAAACTGTTTCAACAGCAATCTTGTTGCCAAATTCAGCAACATCACCGTTTGCGTGGGCAAGGGCAATCTGAGCATTCATCTCGCCCATAGACTCGCCCTTTTCGTTATATAATGTCATATCAACCATTGTATCTCGGTTAATAGTAAGGGTTGTATATGTTTTGTCTTCATTATCAAGAACGAGGAGGTCAATCACATCACATTGACCTGTGCCATTGTACTCTTTTACTTTGGTAAGTTCACCATTTTGGTCAACACCCAAAAACAGGTATGTTTCCACACTTTCCTTTGGCGCACATTTCACTCCGCCTATTTCTACAATATCACGCTTGTCTATCATATCCTCTGTGGAGGTCTTTTCGCTGTCAGTATTGGGACTTAAAAAACAGAACATTCCAACACCAAATACCACAACTATTAAAAATATGACACCACAGACAGCAAGCTTTTTATGAAAATCCTTTTTGCGAGATTCGTCATACTTCTTAACATCCATACAAAAACTATCCTAACAATCCGGAGCCAAGCTCAGGGAAATATTTTTCAAGAACTAAAAGTGCACAAAGCACGGCAAAAAGGCCTGCACTAATTATATATGAAAGTTTTTTAGACAATTCTGTTTCCTCCTAATAAATTTTCGCCCATTTTATCAATTTTGTCAAGAACACATGGGTTGCAACGCTTTGAGATAAAAGCCCTTGCATCTCCTAAAACAGGCGGTCTGCTGTTCATATTGTGGGCGTCACTGCCAAGGACTACTCTATCCTGTTTTTCAACTAACTTAACTACTTTTCTTTTTACCTTATGATTAAGAAATGCAGAAGCGTTCAGCTGAATAATAACCGGCATAGAAAGAAACTTCTTTAAAGAAGGCTTATTATCTTTAATATCAAGATACCTGTCCAAATGGGCAATCATCACCGCAAATTTCCTAGAATTAACCAAGTGCTTTACTTCGCCGATAATCTCGTCATTCCACTTTTGAAAAGGCATTTCCAAAAGCAAAATTCCCGTTTTTTCGATTGTAAGCTTTTTTACCTCTTCCGCTGAAGAAATTCCTCTGAAATAAGCAACCTCAGCGCCAAGAAGAATATCAGGGCATTTATTGGGCAAGGACTTCTTCAAAAGCTCATAAGAACTCTGCCTTTTTTGAATAAAAGAGTCAACCCTGTCCTTATGGGCGTAAAAGTGAGGTGTGGCAATAACAGCATTTACACCCTGATTATGCATTGTACTTAACATATTAAGGGAAGTTTCTACACTATCACTGCCATCGTCAATATTTGGGAGAATATGTGAGTGAAAATCTAATATTTTCATACAATCCCCCTTATATACCTTACAATATACAATATTATAGCAAAAAATACAACTGTACACAACTAAAATATTTGATAATATTTTGCCAAGTTAAGGTACGCTTTTTAATAAATTTATGCAAAAATCAACTTTTTGGGAGAATATTTTTCCAAAAACATTCAATCTAACAACATTTTATCCCTTATTTCAGCAAAAACAAGTACAAAATTATTCTACAAAATGCACATAATCTGATTTTCTTGGAACAGGAGATGAAACCTCACCATCAGGATAACCAATAACACAATGTCCGATTCCCTCATAATCCCCCTCAATACCGAGGGTTTTCAGAATTTCTTTGCCCTCTTCGGACATAAATTCTTCTTTGGCACGGTGAATCCAACAGCTTCCCACACCCAAATCTTCTGCCGCCAACATAAGGTTAGCCATTACAAGAGTACCGTCATACAGGTAAGTTGGCATTTCCTTGTTAGCCAAAACAATCAGGCAAACGGGAGCATTATAGAATGGG
>JAXESA010000217.1:0-2642 GCA_034116205.1 Ruminococcus sp.
GTGGCCGTTCAACCTCTCAGTCCGGCTACCGATCGTAGTCTTGGTGAGCCGTTACCTCACCAACTAACTAATCGGACGCGAGTCCATCTTTGAGCGATAAAATCTTTGACATATCCGCCATGCGACAAATATGTGTTATGCGGTATTAGCATCCCTTTCGGGAAGTTATTCCCCTCTCAAAGGCAGGTTACTCACGCGTTACTCACCCGTCCGCCACTAAACTTACAGTATTCCGTTCCGAAGAACTTCATTCTGCAAGTTCCGTTCGACTTGCATGTGTTAGGCACGCCGCCAGCGTTCATCCTGAGCCAGGATCAAACTCTCTAAAAATTTGTATATCAAGTCCATCTCAGACTTAACACCATTCTTAAATCGTCAAGCTCATTTCGAATACTTGCGTGTTCGTTTTTTAGTGTTTTCTTCACTTTCATAACTTGAGTTCTTAACTCAAAGTCATCTTCGGGTTTCTTTCGTTCGTTGTTTAATTTTCAAGGTCCGTGTTCCTCTTAATTCTGCAATTTTCTCTATCAGTTTTCTCTCCTGATTTTCCGTCGCTTTCTCAAGCGGAACGTGTCTTATTATACGACCCTTTACCCCAAATGTCAATACCTTTTTTCAACTTTTTTTAAAAAAATTTTCGACTTACTTTTTTCTTTTCCAATATATATAACAATGGGCTTTTTACTGAAAATACTTTTTAGAAAATTCTTTCAGTCTGTCTATTGGCAACAATATTTCTTAAAATAAAATTCATTTCTTTTTCAACAAAGCTTCACCTACATTAGTTTAATTGCATAATAAATAGTATGTTCTATTGTTAACTTTTTACAAACTTATTGTTTTTACATTATTTGGTAGTGATTTTTTATAAATTATGTGCTATAATTATAACACAGTAAAGAATAGGGAGGTAAGTTCCAATGGGCACTAAACATATCATTACTGTAGCAAGACAGTTCGGCAGCGGTGGAAAAGAAATTGCAAAGGCATTAGCTGATGAACTTGGAATAGATTTTTACGACAAGGAACTAATCTCTATGGCTGCCAAAGAGAGTGGAATGAGTCCGGAAGTTTTTGAGAAGATTGATGAACAGGCTACTAACAGCTTACTCTATTCCCTTTCTATGGGTCTTTACAATTTCGGCAACGGATTTTCAGCTATGGGCGACTTGCCTGTTAACGACAAACTATATATAATTCAGCACAAGATGATAAAAAAACTTGCAGACAAAGGTCCTTGTGTTATTCTGGGTAGATGTGGCGACTATGTTCTTAAGGATTATGACAATGTAGTAAGCATCTTTATAAACGCAGATATGGAATACAGAAAAGAACACGCCATAAAGTACCACAATGTTGACCCAAGGCGTGCTGAGCAGGTTGTTAACAAAGCAGACAAAAACCGTGCCAACTATTACAGTTTTTATTCAGGACAAAAATGGGGTCAGGCTCAAAACTACGATTTGTGTATTAACAGTGGGCGAATGACCAGAGATGACGCAGTAAGTGTTATTAAAACATATGTTAGTTTATTAGATAAATAACCGTCATAAATTCATTACTCCTGAATAGAATGTATTATATGTTCTTAAAGGAGGTAAACACATTGAAATATTACTTATACGAAGTAAAAACCTTTGAAGATATAGACGACTTTATCTTCAGAGATGTTGAGTGGCAAGAAAGCCAGAGATAGGTAATGCCAATGAATAAGGAAAATTATTAAAGGATGAACTTGATTTTCTTTCAAGCTCATCCTTATTTTTTGCCCCTAAACGGTACGAGGGCTTGGTTATTATTATATGAAAAAAATTTGTAATTATACTATTGAGCTACTGATTATTGCTGATGACAGACAAAGGGTCAACATAGCTTCCGTTAACTCTTACCGCAACATGAAGATGTATTCCATCCTTACTTTCACAAGGGATACCGCCAACATTGGACAGCACATCACCCTTTGTTATTGTATCGTTAATCTCCACCTTAATATTATCCACACCGCTGTAATAAATCATAAATGAACCGCAGTCCAGGATAATCACCTTTCCCATACGCTCATCGGTGTATATGTCACCAACGACTCCGTCTGCCATAGCCAGAACCTTGTCGTCCTTTTTACAGGCAAAGTCAAGTCCCAAATGACTGCGGTAGTCCCCCATAGTTTTGCTATATACAGCATCCTCGGAAAAAGCTTTGGAAACCTTTGTGTCCTCTATGGGATAAATCAGGCTGCCGGGTACCTGGAGCATTGTTTCCACAGCAGAAAGTGTTGTTGAGGGTACGGGTGCGGTGGTAGTTGTAGGAATGGTGGTTGATGTTGTAGTTTCTGTAATTGTGGTTGCAGTAGTTTCTGTCCTTTCAACAGTAACACCGGTTACGGCATTATTTGCCGGAGTTGCAGTAACTGACGCAACCTCGTTCTTTCTATCCTTATATTCAGAATAAGAAGTAAATGTTGACCAAACAGCAAGTCCTATTGCTGTGATACATATTGCCAACGAAATGTAAAAGCTGACAGTGCTTTTTGCTGATTTACGCTTTTTGTGATTATGGCTGTTTTTGTACTTATTATATTCGTCCATAATAACACCTCCGAAGATATTATGGGTGCAGTATGGAAAAAATATGCAAGTAAAAAG
>JAXESA010000218.1:0-9166 GCA_034116205.1 Ruminococcus sp.
ACAACTATCAGTGCAAAATCAACTGACGGTAGCTTTAAAGAGGCAAAGTGCAGGATTGTTGTAAAACAGCCTGTTACAAGTGTTAAAATCTCAAACAATAAAACAAATCTTAAGGTTGGCAAAAGTAAAACACTAAAGGCAGCTGTTACCCCTAAAAACGCAAACAACAAAAGGGTTAATTGGTCAACATCAAACAAAAAGACACTTAGCATTAACGGTCAGGGAAAAATCACAGCAAAGCACCGTGGCAAGGCTGTTGTATATGCAAGAGCAACAGACGGTAGCAATAAGTATAAAAGGTGCATAATTACCGTTAAACAGCCTGTAAAGAAAATCAGCCTGTCAAAGTCCAGCCTTTCTCTAAAGGTTGGAGAAAAGAAAAAGATAAAGGCAACAGTATCTCCAAACAATGCCGAAAACAAAAAAGTAAAGTGGACTTCTTCAAATAAAAAAGTTGCAACTGTGGACAGCCAAGGAAATATAACCGCCTTGAAAAAGGGAACTGCAGAGATTACTGCAATTTCTAAGGACACAAGTAAGGTTAAAAAATCCTGCAAAGTAACTGTAAAAACTCAAATTGAACTTTCTGCTCACGAAAAAGATTTGCTGATGAGGAGCCTTTACAGGGAGGCCGGCTCAACAGGCTTTTGGTGTCAGGTTTATGTTTGCTCCGCAACACTTAACCTGTGGAAAAGCGAGTTTAGTCACCTCACCCTTGATGGGATGCTGACAAACTATAATATTTACGAAACAGCCTACACCCTTAGCTCTGTTACATCACAGGAAAAGGCATATGTAAAAGATGCCACAGAATATGTGCTTAACGGTGGCAAAATACCGGATATTAAATACTTTAGAACAGACTATTACCACAGCTTTGGCACACCGGTTACATCTATTGAAAATGTTTACTTTAGTCGTTAACTTAAAAGCCCTCCTGATGAGGGCTTTTTATATTTTACAAAACCTATTTTTTTGTGGTAAAATACATCAGAGGTGAACAAGATGAAATGTGACCTGCACAATCATTCAATATATTCTGACGGTACATTTACCCCGGAGGAGCTTGTTAAGGAGGCAGAAAGGCAAAATCTTTCGGCAATTGCACTTACCGACCACAACACCGTTATGGGGCTTGAAAGATTTTTTGCCTGTGGAAAAAACAGCAAAGTAAAGCTTGTTGGGGGTATTGAATTTTCCACAGACTACAAAGGAACAGAACTGCACATACTTGGTCTTTTTGTATCCGAAAGTGAGAAAAACAACATTGACTCCATTGTTGAAAATGCCCTAAAGCTAAAGGAGCAGAGCAACATTGATGTTGTGAACAAAATCAGGGATATGGGATATGATATTTCTTATGAAGAAATAAAAAAATCAAGTCCCAGTGGAAAAATCAACCGTGCCAACATTGCCTCGGTTATGGTAAAGAAAAATATTGTGGAGTCTGTAAACCAAGCCTTTGAGAAGTTTTTAAACCCAAAGCTGGGACTCTACCATCCCCCAAAAAAGCTATCGTCACTTGAAATAATTGATGCAATAAACAATATGGGGGCAGTCTCTGTTTTGGCACATCCCTTTTTAGATTTAAAAACAGAAGAAAAGCTTAGGGAATTTTTAGACGATGCAAAAATTCACCATATGGACGGTATGGAGGTTTATTACTCCAAATTCTCCCGTAAGCAAACAGAATACGCTGAAAAACTTGCTGATGAATACGGTCTGTTAAAAAGCGGAGGAAGTGACTTCCACGGTGACAACAAGCCTGAAATCAGTATGGGCAAGGGAAAGGGCAATCTATTTATTCCATACCAATGTTATGAAAATTTAAGAAAAAGATATGAAGAAAAGAACAGTAAAAAAACAGAATAATATTTCAAAAAAATAGGGTGTATCTGAAAAATATCAGATACACCCACAGCATATAACACAAAGTGCAACAAAAATCAGTTGTTTATTAATTTTTATTTATTCCTTACCAAATAGGTAATCGTTACTAAGTGTGTAAGAAAATGCGGTCATCTTCATATTCTTGTCAAGGTTGGCGGTGAATGTACCGTCACCATTTATATACTGAATCATTTTGCCAAAGTCCATATTCCTAAGGTCAATGTTTGGTTCACCTAACTTTTTAATGATGTCCTTGTCCGAATTTTCAAAGGCAACCTTTGATGGCAAGGTGTAGGTGTGGTCGTAGTCCTCTGTTTCTCCGGAAGAGATAAGATATACGGTACAGTCCTTTGCCTTTTGCTTTTTATCGCTTAAATTAATTGCAGAAACTGTAAACAGCTTTTTGCTTTTTGTTTCCATATTCAAGCTGACATTCTTCATATTATCCCTGTCTTTGCTTGGTTCAAGGGTTTCCTCGGCAACCGATTTATAGTCCTTTAATATGGCAAAGCCCATTTCTTCAAGGTTGGCAATAGTCACCTTGTCCTTTAGGGAGATAACCTCTTTGTCAAACATTACCTCCATATCTTCAATATTGTTGGAAAGCGTTTTTGTTTTTTCTTCTTTAGAATTATCCGAGTCACAGCCACACAAAAGCATTAAAACCACAAGCAAAATCGGAACTAACTTTTTCATACTATCATCCCTTATGTTTCTTATCTCTATTATTTTACTTCTTTCTGCAAATATAGTCAACAAAAACAGTAAAAATAAAAGGGCAGGATAGCCTGCCCCTTGTGATTATCCCTTGTGATTATAAAATTTTCAGCTGATTTTCTCTATGACAATACTTTCAACCTCATCTATTGGAAGAGAAAGTGAACAGGAAAGCTCGGAAAACAGATTTCTTGACGCAAGCTTCATATACTTTTCGTCAATGGCAGGCAAGGTCTTGCCCGCACTCATCCTCTCCTTTTTCTTTTTCTGAAAATACTTTAGCATTGCAACCAGCATTTGGGGTGAAGATTCCTTGATACACTTTCTGTACTCCTCGTCACGAAAGCGCTCCAATCCTATCTCAATCTGCTCAATATCGTCAATGCTGTCTAACAGGTCAGTCGCCTCTTCCTTTGTGATGGGATAGCGCATATTTCCCTCACTGTCGGTGGGGATATAATACACATTGTCCTCCTTACAGATGTCGTGCATCACATAGTAGTTTCTTCGCACCTTGCTGTAGGGAGTCCTCATCCTTTCAATTCGGTCAATTACGCAGGCGATGCCGTTGTTGTTAATTACTTTTTCATCTTCCTTAAACATAATACTACCTCATTCGCAAAACAAAACAAAATCATTCATTTTTGGGATATATCTTAGAACACCTTAATTATAGCACATTTCAACTGAAAAAAACATACATTTTAAAGTAAAAAATTTGACAAAGCAAAACATATTTTTTTAAAATTATGCACAAAATTACATAAAATAGTCATTGACAAAATATCAACTTACTGATATAATAAGCAATGCTGATTGGGGCCAATAGCTCAGTTGGTTAGAGCTACCGGCTCATAACCGGTCGGTCCGGGGTTCGAGTCCCTGTTGGCCCACCAATTACCTCGATGATTTCATCGGGGTTATTTTTTTACATTTATATAATAATATGGGGTGAAATTATGGAAAAGGAACTTACATATAAATTAGTTAAAAGTGAAGAAAACATCAAAGCCTTTGGGGAACTAGCGGACAAAATCTGGCACGAATACTTCCCCTGCATTTTGGAAAAGGAGCAAATCGACTATATGGTGGATATGTTCTTTAGCCACAAGGCTATGACAGACTCTATAAATGATGGGTACGAATTTTACTTTGTAAAGCTGGGTGAAGAAAATATCGGCTTTATTGCCATTCACCCCGAAGAGGAAAAGCTGTTTTTAAGCAAGCTGTACCTTGCCAAAAATCACCGTGGCAAGGGATATGCAAGTAAAATGATGAATTTTGTAAAGGAGCGAACCGTAAAAAAGGGACTCTCTAAAATCTACCTCACCGTTAACAAGTACAACACCCACACCATTGATGTCTATAAGCACCACGGTTTTATTGTGATTAAAAGTGCAAAGTTTGACATCGGCAAGGGCTACATTATGGACGACTATGTAATGGAGCTTTCCCTATAATCCCCTTAAATTCCGCAAAAACAAAGTAAATTTGACTTATACACTTTAATATAGTAAAATGGTGAAGAATATAATAATGGGAGGGTTCTTATGAGTACAACCAACATATACATACTTATCTCCATTGCGGCTTATCTTGCTTTGGTGCTTATAATAGGTATTGTATGCTCAAAACAAAACAACACAGTTGACGACTTTTACCTTGGGGGACGAAAGTTAGGTCCTCTTGTAACAGCAATGAGTGCCGAGGCATCCGATATGAGCTCATGGCTTTTGATGGGACTTCCGGGGGTCGCCTACCTTAGCGGTGCAAGTGAGGCGGTATGGACAGCCTTGGGACTTGCTGTAGGTACATACCTTAACTGGCTTATCGTTTCAAAAAGGCTTAGAAATTACAGTCAAAAAATTGACGCAATTACAATTCCGGAATTTTTCTCAAAGCGTTTCGGGGAAAAGAAAAACATTATTATGGCATTGTCCGCTGTAATAATCATTGTTTTCTTTGTTCCTTACACAGCCTCCGGCTTTGCAGCCTGCGGTAAGCTGTTCGGTACAATTTTCGGCATTGACTACCACTTTGCAATGGTTATCTCCGCAATAGTTATTGTTGGCTATACCACAATCGGCGGTTTTCTTGCGGCATCTACAACCGACTTTATGCAGAGCATTGTAATGACTATTGCTTTGCTTACAATTTTAGGCTTTGGCGTATATTCAGCAGGCGGTTTTGCAAATGTTATTGACAACGCATCCTCCTTGCCAGGCTACCTCAGCCTTACAAGCTCCTATGTTGCAAGCGAAGGCACTTCCCAGTCCTTTGGACTTCTTAACATTTTCTCTCTGCTTGCATGGGGTCTTGGCTACTTTGGTATGCCACATATTCTCCTTAGATTTATGGCTATCAAGGACAGCAAGCAGTTAAAAACATCAAGAAGAGTTGCAACAGTTTGGGTTGTAATCTCCCTTGCAGTTGCAGTATTCATCGGCTTTGTAGGTCTTGCAATGACAAAAAGCGGTGCAATGGAAAGCCTTGCAGACAGCGAAACAATCATCATCAGTATCGCAAGCCTGCTTGCTGAAAACGGTGCTGTGTTCGCACTTATTGCCGGTGTAATCCTCGCCGGTATTCTTGCATCCACAATGAGTACAGCCGACAGCCAGCTCCTTACAGCCTCCTCAGGTGTTTCCGAAAACATCATCGGCGGTCTGTTAAGGATTAAAACTTCAAAGGCTATGGCTATGGTAATTGCAAGAGTAACACTTATTATTATCTCCGTAGTTGCAGTTATCCTTGCTTGGGACCCTAACTCATCTGTATTTAACATTGTATCCTTTGCATGGGCAGGCTTTGGTGCATCATTCGGACCAATTATGCTTTGCTCACTGTTCTGGAAGCGTACCAACAAGTGGGGTGCACTAAGCGGTATGGTTGCAGGCGGTGCAATGGTATTCATTTGGAAGTATGTAATTGCTCCTATTGGCGTGGCTAATGAGTCACTTGCATTCCTAAATATCTACGAGCTTCTTCCTGCATTCATCACAGGTCTTGCAGTGACAATCATTGTGAGCCTTATCACCAAAAAGCCGGATAAGGAAATCACAGACACATTCCTTGAAGTTAAGAAGATGGCATAAGATTAAGGGATAAATAAATTATCAAGAAAAACGCTGAATTCTTTTGGGTTCGGCGTTTTGTACTGCTACTTAATTTAATGAATTTTATCAGTAAAATAATGAAAAATATTCTATAAAAAATACATATTTATTAATTTTTGTTGCACTGTTGTTGCAATTTATGTTATATAATGTAAGTGTATCCCGAAATTTTCCTGATACACCCTAAATTTTCTTCAAATATTTTTCTGTTGAGGAGGTACTTACAGATGAAAAAAGCAAAGTTCCTGTCACTTTTTCTTGGGGTATTGCTAATGTTCTGTTCTGTTTTTTCAGCTGTGTCAACAGCTTCGGCACAGGGGAACACATACGGCAATTTTACCATTAAGGTTTTAGGTGATAATACAGCACAAATCACAGGCTACAAGGGAAAGGATAGTAATGTTAAAATCCCAAAAAAACTTGGAGGATACACGGTTTCCTCCATTGGTGACAGCCTGTTTAAGGGGCACTCAGAGCTAAAGGGAGTAACAATCCCCGATACAGTAAAGTCTATCGGTGACTATGCCTTTGACTGCTGTACCGGTCTTGCACAGGTTACTGTTCCCGATTCTGTAACAGAAATCGGCACAGGGGCTTTCTTTAGCTGTTCAAGGCTGAAAAGTGCAACCCTTTCTAACAATCTAAAAACCATTGGTGACGGTGCATTTTTTGACTGCATCGTACTTCAGGGTATTTCCCTTAGTGACACCGTTACTTCTGTGGGAGAATTTGCCTTTGGCAACTGCAAAAAACTCCAAAGTGTAACACTTAGCAATTCTCTTACAGAACTTAGCAACCAGATGTTCTTAAACTGTCAGTCACTTAAAACAGTTACTATTCCCAATACTGTTAAGACTATTGGCAGAAAAGCCTTTAAGGAATGTTCCTCACTTTTAAGTGTAACAATCCCCGACACCGTTACCACCATAAAGGAACAAGCCTTTAACGGTTGCAGAAAGCTAAATACAATCTCTACAAATGCAAAGGAAATTCATAAGCAGGCATTTTCCTACTGTTCCGGTCTGAAAAGTATCAACTTTACAGAAAGCTTGGAAAGTATTGCACAAAATGCCTTTGAGGGTTGTTCAGCCGAAACCATCAACATTCCCTCAAGTGTGTCAGAAATTGAGGACGGTGCTTTTGTACTATCAAGTTTTAAATCCATAAAAGTTGACGGGGGTAACAAAAGCTACACATCTGTTGACGGAATTATTTATAACAAGTCTATGACAAAGATTTTGGCATATCCTCCCACTAAGGATGATACAGATACCTTTACTATTCCAACCACAGTAACAACTGTTGCACCATACGCCTTTAGCAACTGCTATGCTTTAAAGTCGGTAATCATTTCTGAAAATGTAACGACCATAGGAAACAATGCCTTTGACAGTGCAAACTATCTTGAAAGTGTATTAATTCCATCCTCTGTCACTTCCTTGGGGGAAAGTGCATTTTTAAATTGCTCAAGTATGACAAGTGTTTATATAGAGGCGAATGTAAATACAATTCCAAAATACGCATTTTCCGGATGCAGCGAGCTTAAATCAGTAAATATAGGTGATAAAATAACAGATATTGACAAGCTGGCATTTAACGAATGTTACACCCTTACAAATTTTCAGCTTACTCCAAATATTAAAAATGTTTCCGCCACAGCTTTTTCAAGAACATCAATAGAAAGCTTTACAGTTAGCGAAGAAAGCACAAATCTAAAGGCGGTTGACGGAGTGCTTTTTACAAATGACGAAAAAACTCTTGTGGTTTATCCTCCCTGCAAGGGCGGTTCTGCCTACACAGTTCCTGACGGAACAGAAAAAATAGGTGAATACGCCATATCCAACACCAACGAATTAATAACTGTTACTGTGCCACAAAGCGTATCTTCTATTGGAAAAAATGCCCTTGGCTACATCAAGGCATTTAGCTCAGACACCTATGACCGTGTGTCGGAATTTATGATTTTAGGCAAAGATAATTCTTATGCGGAAAAATATGCAACTGACAACGACCTTGCTTTCTTTACTGAAAAGCCAAGCTTAAAGGAGAAAAGTGTTACCCTTAACTCCGGCAGTACATACACCTTTAAAATAAACGGTGCTGACGATAGTATGAAATATTCTTCCAGCAATGAGGATATTGCAACGGTTGACAGCAAGGGTAAAATCACAGGTGTTTCAAAGGGTGAAACTGTGGTAGTTGCCTCCACAGGTACTATTTATCTGAAATGCAGGGTTAAGGTTGCAAACGGGAAAGCTAACCCAACAGCAAAGGCGAAATATTACAGTAAATTCACCGAGCTTACAATTAAGGACTATGAAAGCTGGGAAAAATCCTACTACAAGCTGAACAAGGATATTTCATTTTCTCAGCTGGACAACCCCAACATCAAGTGCTACACAGGACAGGAATATATCCCAATAGTAGGTGTGCAAGAGGGCCAGGGATATATGCTTGATGTAACAAAAGAAAGCTACGGTGAGGACTACGGTCAGTACAAAATTATTGGTGACAACCTTGCAACAGAGCTGGGTAAATTTAAGAACGAAAAAGACCTTGTGCTTTTCAGCGGTACCGACGATGTGTCACTTATGACAGGCAAGACATCTTCATTAAAGGATATGATGAATTCCGTTGGCAACCGCTACACAACAAAGAGCGTTGTCAGCACATCAATCGCCCACTCCGCAGCCGTTTCCTTTGGGGATGGAAGCTACCACACAATGCTTGAAATATATGCCCCTGCATCTGCTGTCAAAGGGGGTTACATCAAAAAGATTTCCGTAAACCCACAGGAATACGAAATCCTTCTTGACAAAGGTTTGGAGTATGAGGTGCTTGAAGCCGGTGTAAGAGAAGTTCCCGTTACAAACTTTAACGGTGGTGAAGAAAAGGTTGAAACCGAAAGATATATGAAGGTGAAGATTGTGGGTGGTGAAAAACCAGATACCGACCCAACATCTCCTACCACCTCAACTAATCCTACAACTACTGCAACTACCACAACTCCAACAGCAACCCAGCCAACCACCTCGGGGGGAAAGGACAACCCAACAAACCCTACAAACCAAACAAACCCATCAAAAGAGGACAACGGAAACGGTTCTGTGCCAACAGGTGACACAACATTTATGCCAACTGTGGTATTTGCAACATCATCTCTTATGTCCCTTGTAGTTTTCCTCTGCCTTAGAAAGAAGAAAGAGGATTAAGTAATATTTATATGTAGCCCCACCTTGAAATAAGGTGGGGATTGTTTTTTCGTTAACAAGCCCCTTTTATACAAGGTAGGCTGAATACAAACAAAGGCTCCCCTGTGTAAGCAAAGCGACCGAGGGGTTGTAAAACTTTTCTCTTAATCCTACTACGTCTTTAGAAGTTCTTGGTACTAAAGCTCCTATCAAAATATTTTCTAAAAACATTTATTTTGTTGCACTTTATGA
>JAXESA010000219.1:0-4751 GCA_034116205.1 Ruminococcus sp.
CAGTAGGAACATTTCTCCAACCTAAGAATTCAAGGTTCTCTTTCTTTATAATAATTTCAAACAGCTTCATAGCCTGCATTCTTTTAAGCTTGTTCTGTGGAAAGAAGAACATACCAATACCGTAATCCCTCTCTCCGCCAATATCAAAGCCCAAATCAGCTGTAGCATCTTTGAAAAATTCGTGTGAAATTTGCAGCAAAATACCAACGCCGTCGCCTGTTTTGCCCTCTGCATCTTTACCTGCACGGTGTTCCAAAGTTTCAACAATGCTAAGGGCATTGTCAACTACTTTTCTTGATTTTTCACCATTGATGTTAACAACAGCACCTATGCCGCAGTTATCATGCTCAAAGCTTGGGTCATATAGTCCCTGCTTTTCAAATGGTTCCTGATTTCTGAAATTATCCATCAGAAGCACCTACTCCCTTTTAGTTTTATTGCAAAAATATATTCACCAAAACAAGCATTCCCATAGGAAACACCTTGAATTGGTGAACACCATTGTTCACAATATTATGCATCACACTGATGCAATATTTACTCTATCATATTATATGAGTTTTGTCAATAGAAAATTGCAATAAATTAATTACAAATTGCAATTTTATGCGTATTTAATTGTAAATCTCGGATATTTTTTGATTTTATGCAAGAAATAATTATAAATATTGCAATTGAATTACAAGTTGGAATATAATAAATTAAAAAATCAAGCACAAAAAATGCCCTTGCAATTGCAAGGGCATAAACTATTCTGTTATATCAACAACAACACTATAAGAACCGTAAATCCAACAACCATCTATATTTTGCAGAGAAAGCTGAATAGGCATGGTCTTTGAGCCAACAGAAATATCGATGTCTGACAAATCAACATAAGAAATAATGTTATCCTTGTTAATCTTATCAATACTCTCTTTAGTTCCGTAAATCGTTACTTTAAGAGAAGCTGTTGTAACTTCACCGCTATAATTATCATCCAATCCATTTACTCGGAAATTGTCAATCGTCAAATATTTCTTTTTCATAGAAGAGAGATTCAACTTAACATTTACAGAGTTGACAGAATTAATATCAATACATTTATTAGGAATATCAAGACCTTTACTAATGTTGTAGTCGTTGTTCTTTAAGGATGAAAAATCTATTGTATCAGTTGTAATTCTCGATATATTCTTTATGTCATCAGATTCACCTGCAAGGGAAATTTTATCCGGCTCTATGGTGTAGTATTCTGTCAAATCAATACCGGTTGGCGCATTCTTACTGCTTAGATCTACACCAACTTCTTTCATTTGTAGAACACTTACCGTTGCAGTAACGGTTGAAGGCGAAATTGATAGTGTATCAGTATTTGTAAGCTCCTCCCCAAAGGAGTCAAGCAGTTTTACTTTATACTCACTTTTATACGAGGAAGAAAGTTCTTTATTAATCTTTCCCTTAATTACAACCTTATCAATCTTTTTGATTTCAGTTTCAGGTCCAGAGATAGAAACTTCGTCTTCGCTCAGAAGAACAGTACCATAATATCCATTAGGAATGGTATAACTTATGTTTTGCTCTATCTTCTGTGTTATTTTACGATTCCTATCAAGTTTGATATATACAGTGCTTGGGCTAACTGAATCTACTGTATAGTTCAAAGAAGCCCCTGTTTTTTTTGCGACAAGGGAAAGTGAATATGAACCGGCTGAAGTTAGTAAATCAGTTTGTTCAGGTACAATCTGTATATCATCAGCTGTGAGAGAACCGATAATGGATCGATTACCTGAAACTGTTACACTTCCCTTAAGTTCTTCGTTGTTAAACACTTTCAGTCCCTGCTTTTCAGCATTTTCAGGTAGATTAATTGTTATAGGAATGTTGCTTACTACATAGCTTGTTTCACCGTAATCTCCCATATTGATGCTTACCCACACAGTGAGGGAAATAATAAAAGATAGTATTATTAAAAAGATTTTATTTCTAAAAATTCTTGAGAAAAACCCTTTATTCATCGTCGTTATTCTCCTTTCTTGAGGAGAATTTACTAAAGAAATTCTTCTTTTCTTCAACCGGAATTAATGAGCTCTCCAATTTTTCTATAAGTGAATCTCTGGAGTAATTAGATGTCAGTTGCCCGTTTTCCGAAACAGATATTGTACCTGTTTCTTCGGATACAACAACTACAATTGCATCAGAAACTTCTGTTATCCCAAGGGATGCCCTGTGCCTAGTTCCAAGGTTCATATCAACATCTTCATTCCTTGAAGTAAGAGGTAGAATGCAACCGGCGGACTTCACCTTCCCGGAACTGATAATTACTGCTCCGTCGTGAAGTGGTGCTTTGTTAAAGAATATATTACCCAAAAGTGCTATTGAAGTATCTGCATTAATTTCAACACCTGTTGAAGCAATATCTGAAAGCTTTGTTTCATTTTCAAAAACAATTAGAGCGCCTGTCTTTTGCATGCTGAAAATCTCTGCAGTTTCAGCTACATCAATAATTGCCTTTTTCTCAGCCATAATCCATTCTTCTGAGCGTTTAACCCTATTAAAAAAGCTGAATCTCTTAATATTTTTCCTTCCCAGTTGCTCCAAAGCATTTCGTATTTCAGGTTGGAAAATAATAACGATAAGCACAACACCAAATTCAAACAGAGTTCTCAAAAGAATCTCCATCATAAGCATATTAAGCACATTTGCAACCAAATATGCGACAAGAAGAATAACAATACCTTTAACAAGCTGTTCGGCTCTTGTGTCCCTAACAAGCTTGAAAAGGCTGTAAACAATAAATGCAATTACAACAATGTCAATAATATCAACGAATCTAAAGGTTTTAAGCACAGTAATAACACTGTCAAACCAAGCACTAAAGTTCACTGTTATACCTCCTTCTTTCGATACTTCACTTTATTTTAACACAATTCTATAATTACTTCAAGTCGTTTTTAGAGATAAGCGCTTAACGATTGAAATTAATTTTGCAATTTCGTTTTTATTGTTAAATGCACCCGGTACAACCCTTACCGTTCCGGTATCCAATGTTCCCACACTCTCGTGTGCAAGAGGTGAACAGTGTAGCCCTCCCCTTGTACATATTCCCAACTTGTCAAGTATTCCCACTACATCCTCGGAATACATATTGTCTATATTAAAAGAAACCACTGGTGCAACCTTGCCGAATAAAAATTTTTCGTTATAAAGGCTGACATTTTTCATTTTTCTAAGACTCATAAACAAGTAATTAGCAAGTTCATATTCTCTGCAATAAAGGTTATCTATACCCTGCTTTTTTACAAAGTTAACTCCTGCGAGAAGTCCTGCTATACCGTTCAGATTTTGGGTTCCGCTTTCAAATTTTTCCGGAAGAGCCTCAGGTTGACTTTTTCTGATAGATTCTGTTCCTGTTCCGCCAAACAGCAAAGGCTTTAGCTTATGATTATTTATGAGAAGCACACCTGTTCCCATAGGACCGTATAGCCCTTTATGACCGGACATACAAACAAAATCGTAATCGTTATTTATCACATCAATATTAAATATGCCGGCTGATTGTGCTGCATCTACACAGAACAGTACTCCATACCTGTGGCACAATGCACAAATCCTTTCAATAGGAAATCTCACACCGAAAACATTGGAGGCGTGGGTACAGATAACAAGCTTTGTCTGTGGTATTATCAGTTCTCGAACATTGTTGACAATGTCATCGGGATTTTCTGAATAATCAAATACAGAGTAGGTCACATTTTTCTTTTTTAGTTCTTCCAATGGCCTTGTAACGGAATTATGCTCCATTGAGGATATAATTACATGGTCACCCTCCTCCAAAAGACCGAAAATTACCGTGTTAAGTGCCATTGTGCAGTTGAGTGTAAATATTACTTCCTCTTCGCTTTCAACATTAAATAGTTCTTTTATAGCTTTACGACATTCATAAATCACCTTTGCCGCTTCAAGAGACAAGTGGTGTCCGCTTCTTCCCGGATTTGCACTATATTTTTGCAAGGATTTATTAACATTTTGTTTTACTGATAAAGGTTTTGGAAAAGTAGTAGCACCATTATCAAGATAAATCATTATCTTGTAACAATACCTAACACAATTACTTTATTGTTTTCAAGAATTTCTTTTGCCCTTTCAATTTCATCCTTAACCATTAAGCTGTAACCGCAGGATCTTGCAACATTGTTTTTCGGTGTTCTTTCAACCGAGCTTCGTATATTGTTTTTATCAAGTATATCTTTCCCCTTAAGGGCACTTGACACTGAATTTAATAAAATATAGTTTTTCAATAAAATCACCTCATAGTACAGTACATACTATGAGGTGAAAAATCTTCTGTTCTTATGTAATTATTCAGAGAGCAGGTCAGACATATCGTACATTCCGGCAGGCTTATCCTTCATAAATACAGCTGCATTAACAGAGCCCACTGCAAATACTTCCTTGGAATGTGCTTCGTGCTTGATGGAAACAACCTCATCTTTACCTGCAAAAATCACTTCGTGTTCACCCACGATTGTACCGCCACGAATGGAGTGAATACCAATTTCGTTCTTCTCACGCTGTTTGCGGTATGAGTGTCTGTCATAAACATACTGCTTTTCTGTTGGCGAAACCTCAGAAATACCGTCAGCAATCATAAGAGCAGTACCGCTTGGAGCGTCAAGCTTTAGGTTGTGATGTTTTTCAATAACCTCAATGTCAAAGTTATCCCCATGGCTTGCGAAAACCTTTGTTGCCATTTTACAAAGCTCAACCAT
>JAXESA010000220.1:0-3509 GCA_034116205.1 Ruminococcus sp.
TACGAAAAGAAAAAAGCATTGACAATAGATGAGGAAACTTCCCTATTGAATTTCATTAAAGAGAGTGAATATTATAGTTGCTATTATGATGCTATTCTCATTCTATTTAAAACTGGAATAAGGATAAGTGAATTTTGTGGGTTGACTTTTAAAGACATTGACTTTAAAAATAAGATATTACATATCAATCACCAATTACTACATAGAAAAGGCATATACTACATTGAAAAAGCAAAGTCTGAAGCAGGGGTTAGAGATATTCCTATGACTGACGAGGTTTACAAGGCTTTTCAGCGGTTAGTATCAAACCGACATAAACCAAAAATCGAACCAATAGTTGACGGTTATTTTGGATTTCTTTATGTTACAAGAAACGGAACACCAAGTTGTAATACTAATTGGAGTGCTATTGCAAGAAGAATTTGCAAAGCATATAACAAACAAAACTCAAAAAGTCCAATTTACTTTACACCCCATATTTGTAGGCATACTTTTTGTACTAATATGGCAAACGCAGGTATGCAACCAAAGACATTACAATATATAATGGGGCACGCAACTGTTACAACTACTTTTGATGTGTACACCGACAATAGTTTTGATAAAGTCGCAGAAGAAGTCTATGCAATAGAAAAGCAAGTTTAATTTACTACTTTTTTTACTACCATTGAGTAGTAAATTGCAAAAAATTATAAGAAGTTATATCAAGTAAAGCATTGTCATTAAGTGACTGAAAACCCAGTAAACAAGCCAATAACTCACTGTTTATGGGAGTTTTCAAAAGATATATGAAATGGAGTTTAATTTATGATTGCAATTATAGACTACGGTGCCGGTAATATACAAAGCGTTTACAAGGCTCTGAAATTCATTGGTGCTGATTGTAAGGTTACTGATAATAAGGAAGAAATTATGAATGCCGACGGTGCTATACTCCCCGGAGTTGGCTCCTTTGGTGACACTATGGACACTATGAACAGTCGTAACATAAAGGACACTGTGATAGAATTTACAAAAAGCGGAAAGCCTTTTTTGGGCATATGCTTAGGATTACAGTTGCTGTTCCCCCAAAGTGAGGAAAGTCCGGGTGTAAAGGGATTATCTATATTTGAGGGAAAAATCAGCAAAATTCCTAATCAAAACGGAACTTTAAAAATACCTCATATGGGATGGAACAGCATCACCATTAAGGAAAAGGATGGGATTTTTAAGGGTATTGAGGGTGAACCATATGTTTACTTTGTTCACTCCTACTACCTTGACGCAAAGGACAAGGGCATTGTTGCCGCTACCACAAACTATGGTGTTGAAATTGACGCCGCTGTGCAAAGGGGCAACATAATCGCAACCCAGTTCCACCCGGAAAAAAGCGGAGATGTGGGACTGAAAATGCTAAAGAATTTTGTGGAGATGGTGAAGTAATGTACGCAAAGAGAATTATTCCATGCCTTGATGTAAAGAACGGACGAGTGGTTAAGGGTATGAGCTTTGTAAATTTGATTGATGCCGGCGACCCTGTTGAAGCCGCTATTCAATATGACAAAGAGGGTGCAGACGAGCTTGTACTCCTTGACATAACTGCAACAAGTGACGGTCGTGACACGATGGTAGATATTGTTGAAAAGGTTGCAAATTCTATTTTTATCCCCTTTACTGTTGGGGGCGGAATCAGAAGTGTTGATGACTTTAACACGATGCTCCGTGCCGGTGCAGACAAGGTTTCTGTAAACTCTGCTGCTATTTACAGACCTGAACTTATCAACGAGGCATCATATAAATTCGGCGCTCAATGTGTTGTGGTGGCAATTGATGCAAAGCGTAAGGGTGACTCATGGGAAATTTACACAGCCGGTGGCAGAACTCCAACAGGAATTGACGCTGTAAAGTGGGCAGTTGAGGCAGAAGAAAGAGGTGCGGGAGAACTACTGGTTACCAGTATGGACGAGGACGGACAGAAAAACGGATATGACCTTGCACTTACAAGGGCAATATCCGAAAAGGTAAATATACCTGTTATAGCCTCCGGTGGTGCCGGTGCTTATGAGCATTTCCTTGACGCATTTGAGGAAGGAAAGGCAGATGCAGTTTTGGCGGCATCTCTCTTTCATTTTGGAGAAATCCCTATTCCAAAGCTAAAGGAATATTTGAGAGAAAAGGGAATTTCTGTTAGATTGTGATTTTTCATAAGTATAGTTAAAGGCTGTTGCGATTTTTTTGCAACAGCCTTCTTGATTACGGGTATATTTTAGGAAACACTGATTAAATCATTTGCACAGAAATGGCTATCAGATTTTTTGTCGGTATGTTCAAAAAAGCCGCAAGAATACTGAAGTATTGTGAGGATTTTTGGGGCATACGATTGGAAAATATGCGCACAAGATGTGTAAAGTGATTTATTCAGTGTTTCCTTTATTTTACAGCATCTTCAAAAACATCTCTTGAAAAGTGAGTAATTGCCCTCACAACATTTGGTGAGGTTTTTTTGTTTATTAATTCAACAGCTTCTCCAAATTTTTGGGGTGAATTGCGAACTAAATTGTGGGCGTCACTTCCTATAAAGTCAACCAGTCCTAACTTAATTAACTTTTTCAGTTTTCGGAAAGTTCCCCTGTCAAGGTATGAAACTGCATTTGTCTGGAACCTTATTCCATAGGAGGACAATTCCTGCATCAGTTTTGGGTTGCCCAAAAGCGCCGGATACCTTTCGATATGGGCAAGGATTGGCTTTACACCATAGCGATTCATTAACCTAACAAGTAACTCAAATGAGCTATCCTTAAATGTAGTTTGGTAGGGAAACTCAAGGAGAATATAGTTGCTGCTGCCATAGCATACAGGATTCAGGGAAGTGTTGTTCATAATAATGTCTGTCACATACACCTCTGCCCCAAGGCAAACCTCAATCCCCTGTGGAATATGAGGCTTTAAAAGGCTAAAACAATACTCTCGCCTTTTCAGAAAATCCTCCATACTCTCCTTGTGAGAATAGTAATGAGGAGTCAGACAAATATGACTGACTCCTTGACTGTAAAGGACATTTAGAATTTTTTTACTTACCTCAACATCCTCTGCCCCATCATCCATCTGTGGCAGAATGTGTGAGTGCATATCGTAAAGCTCCATACTGACCTCAAAAATTTATTGAAAATAGTTATTTGGAAAGTTCACTGCACACAAGGTCGCCCATCTGTGAGCAAGTAACCTTGTTTGTTCCCTCTGTGTAAATATCAGGTGTTCTGTTGTTTTTAAGAACATTGTTAACAGCCTCCTCAATAGCGTCAGCGGCAGAAGGTTCGTTGAGGGAGTATCTAAGCATCATAGAAACAGAAAGGATTGTTGCAAGAGGATTTGCAATGTTTTGACCTGCAATATCAGGTGCAGAACCGTGTATAGGCTCATAAAGACCTCTGTTGGAGTCTGAAAGTGATGCAGATGCAAGCATACCGATTGAGCCGGAAATCATTGATGCCTCGTCAGAAAGAATGTCGCCGAAGATATTGTTTGTAAGG
>JAXESA010000221.1:0-12365 GCA_034116205.1 Ruminococcus sp.
CAGACCTGCATTTTCAGGATACTGTTCCTTACCCTCACCCTTTTCAAGACCATTGTTAAAGATAATGTTCTCTGATTTGTATGTTCCGGGGAAAGTCATTGTGTACATTCCGCTTTCGTCCTTGGTCATAAGCTGTCCGGGCCACTCGGCATTTTCCTTTGTGCCGTAAGCATACACATAAACATTCTCCCAGTTGTAAGCAGAGTTGTCGAAGTACACCTGTGATTCACCGGCAGCAAAAACCGAAACCGAAGATATACATACAGTTGTAATCACCATTACCAGCACTAAAACCAAGCTTAGCACTTTTTTATAACATTTCATATATAATACCCTCCTTGGCATAATCTGTTTAAAACATTATATCATCCTAAATATTTTTTTACAATATAACACATCCTTTTTGTAACTATGTACAAAACTAACTATTGTTTTTTAGGCAAAATAATCATTAAAAAGGGAATTTTATGAATAAAAAAAGAATATTTTATTTACTATTTTTGACCGTTTGTCTTATCCCTTGATTATAACAACACAGAAAGAACACAAAAAGCACCTTCCCGAAGGAAAGTGCTTTTGAAAGCTCTGTTAATTATTCGTCGTCTTCATCCGGAACGCCTGATGTGGCGGAAGTTGCCGGTTTTGTTGAAGAAGCAGGTTTACTGCTTGCCGATGATGAAGGTTTATTGCCGGAAGATGATTCAGGCTTACTGCTTGCAGATGTAGCAGAAGTCGGCTTTGTTGCTTTTGGCTTTTGGGTTGCTGTTGTTGATGCAACCGAACTTGCAGGAGCAGTATTCTGGGAAACCGTTGAAGTGACTGAAGAAGATGATGAACTATTATTATTTTCCTCTTTTTCTTTATCGTTATCATCGGTATTTCCAAGCTCTGACACATATATGTCGTGCTTATAGTCTGTACCGCCATTATCTGCTGTCTGAACAGAATGTCCATTTTCAAGACTGTAATAGGACTCAGGTAATTCCTCTTTGTCTATCTCTTTACCATTAGCATCCTTATAAATTCTGTATGACCTTGCACGGTAACTGGATGAACCTATGTCATAATTTTCACTGCTTGTATCAATTACATCATAATTTCCTGACTTTATGCCATAAAAGCTTGCATAAAGAGTGTTACCCTCCATATGGCAAGCAAGGAACACCTGATATTTTGAATCATTTTTTAGTTTAAGGTCAAAGTTGCCATAATCAATAGCGGCATCAAATCCACTGTATGCGTATGAGGACGGATATGTGTGATTATGTCGCTCATATATGGTGAGGTTACTTCTAACAGCTGCATTATATATTGTAGTGCTTGACTGGCATATACCGCCTCCAACACCATCAGTATAGCTTCCGTCAACAATAACTCCTGCTGCAGCATAGCCATTTGCAGTATCGTTACTGTCACCGGTGCAGTCGTTAAATGACCACACCTCACCCGGATCAATAATACTTCCGTTACAAGCGGCAAGAGAAACTCTCATATTCTGGTTTCCGTTCTCTCCGTTGGTGGAAATAGTCTTCCATTCTGCAAGGAGCATCATATTTTTTTCCAGGTAGCTTATATTAACCTCTGGTCTTATCACTTCTGTATATTCGCTAACTATTCCCTCATATACACCGGTGGAATTTCCTTCTTCAATAATCACATTTAACTGTGACATAAGGCTGTCCTCATCAAGGCTTTGTCCATTTTTTCCTTGAGCAAAGGTAAACATATCATCAGCATCGGGATCAAACTTTGTCACTTTTGCATTCTTTGCTTTTATGTCATATTTTTTATTGATTTTCTCAACGAGTTTTTTCACAGAACTCTGGTTAAGGGTTGCAGAAATCTCCTTAATCTGGTCAGGAAAATATTCTACTCCATTATTATCCACAGCAGTTGGAAATGTAGTACCCTTTGAAAGATTCTCGGAAAACTCCTTTTCCTCTTCCAAAATTTTATCTGTATCATATGTAAATGTAAAATTATCCTGTGTATAAACACGTGATTCATCGTCAACAGAAATGGTAATATTCATTTCCGGTCGTGCCTCAAGCTCTTTACTTGCAAGTGCTTTTTTAGCATCAGAAATAGTCATACCACCAATATTTACGCCGGAAACCTTACAGCCCTTGGCAAAGATAAAATCTCCGTCTGTGTTCTCAACCACAACAGGATCGGTAACCCTTTCAATCACTCCTATATCTGCAAGGATATTATCTTTAGGAGTTACCACAGCCTGAATAACCAACACCATTACAGCACAAAGCACAACTGTTGCTGCAATAATTGATGCGATGATAATCTTCTTTTTCTTAGGATTTTTTACCTTTGGTGCTTTTTTATCTTGGTTATATGTATAATATACATAACCGTTATCAAAGTCTTTTTTATTTTTATTTGAAAAGGAGTTAATATCTTGAGTGGAATTATTAATATTACTTTTTTCATTAATATCAATCTGTTCGTCACTCTGATTAGATTTGTTACTCTCTGATAGGTTTAAATCCGTCTTAGATTTTTCACCATAAAGAATTCTGTTGACCTTTTCGTTAATATTGCGCATATCCTGCGTGTTGTAGTCGGAGGGTACAAAGTTATCTCCCTTGGGATCTTCCAAATCTGCAAGGTAATCTAATTCATCTCTATCTCTATTCATTCCAAAGCACTCCTTTCCAAGGTATAATAATCCAATCCTACCTTTTATCATACTATTTTATGATACTACATTGAGCATTAAAAATAAAGTAACAAGATTGTAACTTATCATCAAAATTCTTCCAAATTTTATTTTTGATAAGATAGCGTTTTTATTTATGTTACATAACCAGACAAATTTTTTATAAAAAAAGATGTATCATTATTGTAGTTTTGTTGAAAAATCCATTTTTATATTTTATTATATAGTATAGTGAGTAACTATTAATTTGGTGATGTTATGAAAGTTTTAATATTATTAACCGACACCGGTGGCGGTCACCACAGAGCAAGTCTTGCACTAAAAGACACCATTGAAAAAGACCCCAACAATGAGGTAATGATTGAAGATGCTCTTATGTATTCCTCAAAATTTATTCACTTTGTTGTAACAAGGCTTTATATGTTTTTTGCTACAAAAACTCCAAAGCTTTACGGCAAGATATATAACTCTGCGGACAAGGTGTCTATCATAGACAAGGCTGTCCACGGAATCGCATCCTTTTATTCCCGCAAGCTAAGCCGGCTGATTACACAGTTTAAACCTGACTGCATAATAAGTTGCCACGCTTTTTGTAGCGAAATGGTTTCTAATATAAAAAAGAAAGGTAAAAGTGATGCCCTGCTTTTTAATATTATTACTGACTATGCCGCCCATGCAGCATACATAAACGACAATGTTGATGCTTATATAGTAGCAAACGACGATATGGTGCAACAGTTAAGGGAACAGTATGGTGTTGACGGAACAATCATTTACCCTTTGGGAATTCCTATTTACGAGACTTTTTACCGCAAAGAAGACCCTACTGTAATGAGAGAAAAACTTGGACTTAATCCATACAAAAAGACGGTTCTGATGATGGCAGGCTCTTTTGGTGTTGCAAACATTTTGGACATATACAAAAACCTGAACAAAAACCCCGGCGGCTATCAACTTGTTGTTGTCACCGGCAAAAATGAAAATTTATTTTCTGAATTTCAGACAATCGTTAAAAACGGTTTTATCCCTTCTAAAAAAGGAAACAATATAAAGGTTAAAATTCCAACAAAGCTTTGCTATTTTGTTGATAACATTGAGGATTATATGAGCGCCGGTGATGTAATTGTTACTAAGCCAGGTGGACTAACTGTTTCTGAATCTATGGCTAAGGAAATACCTATGGCGATTTTCCGTTCCTATGATGGTCAGGAAAAGGACAATGCAGAATATCTTCAGCGACATAATCTTGCCATTATTCTCAAAGAAGGCAAGGAGGGTGCAAAGCAACTCAACGCCCTTATTAGTGACGACAATGCTTTGGAAACTATGAGAAATAACATCAAAACCTTTAGGAAAAACAACAGCAGTCAGAATATTTACCGTTTAATAAACGAAAAGCTGTAATTAAAAAACATATATTGTAGAGATAAATTTCTTTTGGCACTGCCCATGGGCAGTGCCTTTTTTACGGGGTCAAAAAATCAGTTGTCCTTTAACCGAACAGCCAAAACAGTTATGTCGTCATCCTTAAGACCTTCATTCTGACGAATAGCCTCATCCACAACAGCCTCGGCAAGCTCCTGACAACTGCCTTTGTTCCACGACTTGATAAGGCTCAACAACCACTTGTCGTCACCTATAACTGCTCCATCGCTAAGCATTACAATCATATCCTCTCCCGAAAGCGAAGCATGCTCTCTTGTAAAATATACCTCATTAAGAATTCCGGCAGGTATTGAAGGAATTTCCTTTCGCATAACCTTGCCCTTCTTTTTGACGTATGTATATGGAGCACCTGCCTTAAGAAATTCTGTCCTTCCTGTAAATAGGTTAATAACCGATACATCCACAGTTGCAAGACTTTCTTCCTCACTTTTTACCATAAGTGCCGAATTAGTAAGGTTTAATGCACAGTCAAAGGAAAGTCCCGACTTAACCAGCTTTTCCATAAGGTTAACAGCCATCATAGAGTCAACTGCAGCTCTGCCTCCTGTTCCCATGCCATCACTAATCATTGCAACCATATTGCCCTTGTCGTCATTAAAGCAAACCATACTGTCACCGCACATTTTCCCATTGTTTGCAATGTGCTGACAAGAACCAACCTCGGTTTCAAACAACGGCATTTCGTTAAGGACAACCCTTACTCTGTCCTGTGCAACAGAGGTGACAGGCTCTAAAAATCTTCTGCCACAACACTTTTCAACCTCTCTTTTCAAAACCGATTTTTTAATTGAACCTCTGCTTCTGTCAGAAAGCTCAATTTCCACCGTCATCTGACTTTCAGAAATTCTACAATTGCATAAAATAGGAAGCAAGCTGTATTGTCGAAGCATATGGGATATTTTTTCACTGCTATCTAAATCACAAACATCGGTTACAGAGAATTCCTCTGCCATATCTGTAAGTATGTCTGACAAACCTCCAAATTGTCCGGCAAGTCCATTGCGTATTGAGGTTATTCGGTGCATACTTTCAATGCTCATAAGGTAGGACTGATAATGTCTATTAATGGCTGTTGCAATCTCATTTTTGCGACAGCACTTTTTCACAAACAAAGTGTCTATATCCTCAACGGTAATGTGGCTGTTTTTCTTGAGTGTTTCACTTAATCTGTTAAAGTCATCCTGGGTTACTCCCTTTTCTCTATCCCAACAGAAAACCCTCATTCCACAGTTACTACAAACACTGTTTTTTGTGTTTTCATAAACATCCGGAAAGGAATCTACACTAAGATCTTTCATTTTTCCCGAAACCTTTGAAACACAAGAGGACACATCCTTTAGCGCCTTTGATGTAAAGTTCAGTCGCATAATTACATTTTCTTTTAGTGCTGCACCACTGTTTACATCATCTGTTGGGGCAAACAAAGCGCTTACCAGATTACCCACACTTTGTGGTATTAGGAGGAACACGCCTGTTCCAAATATCCCCTCAACAGCAAGGGCAAAGACTATATCTTTGTTTCCGCTGGAAAAGGACATTATCACATCTGACATCAAAAATGCCGCCGCAGTCCCAAACTTTCCTGTTACGGAAAAAAGTCCTGCCATAAGTCCGCCAAAGCCAAATCCTCCACACAAAAAGCTATAGGAAAGGGAGCTAAGGGAAAAAATCACCCCTGTTGAAATACCTCCTATTGAACCTCCTGTCACACCCCCGTATCTGGCACACATAAGCACCACAACAACAGCCAAGGCTCTGCCAAAGGAATAGTTTCCAAAATTAAGACCTCCCAAGGCAAGGAGCAAAATACATCCCGACATTACCATACAGGAAAGTTCCTGTTGATTAAAGGAAGTGAGATTTCTTCTTGAGGAGCAAAGGCAGATTGTTCTGTCTATAAAAAATGCTGCGGCCCCTGAAATAACAGCTTCAACGGTACAAAGAGCAAAAGAATTTATTCTTGAGGAGTCTGAAAAAAACAAAGCTAC
Organism: Ruminococcus sp.; assembly: GCA_034116205.1. Taxonomy (GTDB): domain Bacteria; phylum Bacillota; class Clostridia; order Oscillospirales; family Acutalibacteraceae; genus Ruminococcoides. The sequence goes on from JAXESA010000221.1 coordinate 6,109, forward strand.
TCCTGTTGCAAATACAGGCAAAAAAGCAACCATAGATGGGAAGATTGCACTTTTGCTGATATTCTTAATGTCATTTGCTACAAACCTTATGGCACCAATAGCAACCACAATGGCAATGTAGCGAAAACTCCCCACAGGAGTCAGGACTATGTAGCCCAATATTGAACCTAAGATTGAGGTGATTAAATAACGATAAGGCACAGCCGACACAAAGGCTGCCCCAAAGGGAGAAAGTTCTCCAAACATTGCCCCACGAGAAATCAGAGTACCGCAGAAAAAATATATTATCTGTATTGCAATATTTCGCCCTGTTGAACTCTCCCTAATCTCCTGCAATCTGTTGAACAATAATTTTTTTACTGCCGTCATCTTTACACATCCTGTTCATCAATTTGTGTATTTTATTATAGACAGGTTGGGCTGACCCTTTTGTCACAATGTGAATGTACTTTTTTTGATTGTTTTAAATGAGTTTGTAGAATAAAAAAAGAAAGCTCCCCAAGTCGAGAGCTTTCCTCATTTTTGCCTTTTAATCGGTAGAATTTTTTATTTTGATGAATGTAACACTATTGTGCTGTATGCTGGCATAGAAAGTAAATTATCCTCAATTGTGATTTTTCCGGACTTTGCTGTAAGCATACCGGAAATCATATAATCCGACATCAAGTCATCTGTAATTTCAAAGGACTGCTTTTCCTCGCCGGCATTGTGCAGGATAAGATATTTATCATCCTTATATGTGATATAATAACCTCCAACGCCGTCACCGCCGTTAAAGCTGTCAGGCAAAGCAGAGATTTCTCCCCTGGCAATTCCCGGCTGTGTGTTGCGTATTTTCAGACATTCTTTATAGAAGTTCAGCAAGCTTTCATCATTTTCCTGCTGTTGCTTAACTCCACCGCCATCGGTGTAATCCTTAACATAATTAATACCGCAGGCTGTTACATCAGGAAGATTGTCACTATCCCAAATCATAGCTGTTCTTTTAGCTGGGTCATTACCCTCGTCATAGGTTTCCATACCCAGTTCCTCTCCATAATAGGTGAAGGTGTTGCCCGGTGTCATCATATAAAGGGCGGCCGCCATCTTCTTCTGATAAAGTTCCTCCATAACATCACCAGCACGGCTCATATCGTGATTAGTAAGGAAGTAGGAGTTAATGGCATTTTTATTTGCCTCTTTTGTAGTCTTTTCATAACTTATAAGTGTGTCTGTAAAGTCATTAACGGAGCCTGTGAGTGCTGTGACAATTAACTTACCTGAAGTATCACCAAATGGGAAAGCAAACAGACTGTCAATTCCGGAGCTATACATTTTAGTAACCTCGCTCATATTGCTTGACCAGTCCTCGCCCACCATATAAACATCTTCTTTTACTTCTTTACAGGTGTCATAGAACCATTTGAGAACCTCAGAGCTTCTTTCAGGGTCCTCATAGTACAAATATCTTACTGCGTCAAGTCTAAAGCCTGCAATTCCTCTGTCAAGCCAGAACTTTGCAGCCTTTGCTATCTCATCCTTTGTGCCCTCATAATCGTAGTTCCACTCCGGCATAGTATCGCTGAAGTTACTTTCATAAAGGATACTGTTGTCATTAGGATCAGGGTTGTATCCGAGGGGATACTCCCCGTTGTTTTTAATTAAATTAAAGTATTTTGCATAACCATCAAAATTACCCTTTTCAGCCTCTGCAAGTGCCTTTTTAAACCAAGGATGCTCGTTGGAGCAATGGTTAGGAACAAAGTCGATAATTACATCTATTCCCCTTTTGTCACACTCTTTAATAAGCTGGTCAAAGTCATCCAAAGTACCAAACTGTGGGTCAATGTTATAGTAATCCTTAACATCATACTTGTGATATGATGGGGAAGGCATCATAGGGCTCAGCCAAATTCCTGTATATCCCAAGTCATCATCTGTACTGTCGTCACCGTCATTGATATAGTCCAGCTTGCTGATTATACCCTGAATGTCGCCGATTTTGTCATTGTTGGAATCGCAGAAAGAGCCAATCCATATCTGATAATAGCTGTTGTACTTATCATCAGGCAAATTAACCTTGGCATTTTCAATCAAATCCTCTGTTGATTTACTGCAACCTGTGCAAAATACTGCTGTCAGGGCAATAGTGCTAACCATTAGAATTGCAAGTAGCTTTTTCATAATTGTACTCCTCGTATTGTATTTTGTTAAGTCGTCTAATATATTATCATTTTATACCGAAATGTTCAATAGGATAAAGGAAGATAATATCACGAAAATTCAACTCTATAGACTTTTAAATTACAACATATTCACTACACATTTTGGTCATTTTTACTTATCAGATGCTCTATTACGCAAAATACAACAAAAAGCTCCACAGGTTACCCTGTGGAGCTTAACAATTGTGTTAATATTAACCCTTAACACCGCCGGCTGTAACACCTTCAACATAATAGTTCTGCATCTTAAGGAACAACAATGTGATAGGAATAGCAACAATAGTAGAACCGGCTAGGAATCGAGTAAAGTATTTCGAGATATACTGCTGACTAACCATCAACTGCAAACCAACAGAAACTGTATAGTTATTACGAGCATCACCCATAATAATTTTTACAAGGATAAAGTCTGTCCATGGTCCGATAAATGATGTAAGAACAGTATATACAACGATTGGCTTTGACATAGGAAGAATAATCTTCCAGAAGATCTGGTTCTTTGTAGCACCATCAATGGTTGCAGCTTCATCAAGAGCCCTTGGAATTGTATCAAAGAAGCCTTTACTAATCTGGAATCCGATACCGGCACCAGCAGAGTAGCAGATAACAAGAGCAGGAAGAGTCTGAGTAAGATTCATTGCCTTTAACAGATAGTAAATAGCAATCATTGTCATAAATCCAGGGAACATACCGATAATCATACCGATGTTGATAAGAGGTTTTCTTGCCTTAAATCTCAGTCGGCTGAATGAATATGAAACCATAAGCACAGATAATGTAGAAATCACGCAAGAGAAGCATGCTACAACAAATGTGTTAAGGAACCATCTTGGGAAGTTCAAAAGCGCTGTATCTGTAAACAGCTCAACATAGTTCTTGAAAGAGAAGGTTTCAGGAATCAAGTATGGAACAGCTGAACCACCCTCTGCACGGAATGAATGGAGAAGCATCCAAACAAGTGGAGAAATCCAAATCAAACCGAGAATTGCCAGAACTACATAGACGATGGCATTTGATAAATTTCTTCTTAATTTATAGCTTTTTATCATGAGAATGCCTCCTCGTCCTTTGCAGATTTTGTAAGGTTGAATGTAATAAGCGACAAGGATGCACAAACTATAAATACGAGAATACCGATAGCGGCAGCGTAGTTGTAGTCTTGTGAATTCATTGTTAACTTAAACAACCAAGTAACAAGCAAGTCGGTGTAACCCGCCTGATACAACGATTCACTGGTTGGAGCACCGTTGGTCAACAGATAAATAACATTAAAGTTATTGATGTTGTTGATAAATGTTGTAATCAAGTATGGAGTTGTAACGAAGAGCATATATGGAAGAGTAATCTTCATAAAGCACTTCACCGGTCCGGCACCATCTATAGTAGCCGATTCGTAAAGGTCGGCAGGAATATTCATAAGAATACCCGAAGTAATAAGAATGGTGTAAGGAATACCAACCCAAAGGTTGATTACAATAACGGTAATTCGTGCTGTTAAAGCAGAACCGTTAATAAAGTCTATCTGTTGTAAACCTAAGTTTTGGAGCAGAACATTAATTGCACCTGTGTTAAGCTGAAGCATCTGGTTCATAACAAGAAGTGTAACGAACTGTGGAACAGCGATTGTGATAACAAAAAGTGTTCTCCAAAGAGCCTTAAGCTTAATGCCCTTTTTGTTAATCATAAGGGCAACAATCATACCCATAATGTAGTTAAGGAATGTTGCAAAGACAGCCCAAATAATTGTCCACTCTGTAAGTACGAGGAATGTGTGTCCCATACTTGCTCCACCTTGTGAACTGAAGACTTCACCAAAAGTCTTAAGTCCTGTCCATGTAAACAAGCTGTTTGGAGGAAGATTTGGTGGACGATAGTTTGTGAAAGCAATCAGCACCATAAAGATAAGTGGCAAAATGGTGAATACACCGATAAGGAGTGTTGGAATTGTAAGAAGTGTAATATGGAACTTCTCGTCCAAATATTCCCTCATCTCTTCCTTGAAGGTTGGGATATGCTTACCATCTTTCTTTAACTGATATACCTTGTAAGCAGATTTTGTATTAATAATGTAGAACACAAGGAAGATGACTGTTACAACAATAGTAACAACACCATAAAGGAGGATAAGCATTGAGTTATCGCCATCAACATGAGTTGGGATACCATTAACTATCTTATATCCACCATGCTCTGTACCAAGGGTTCCGAATTTTGAAATGTAATTAATTCCGAAGAAAATCAGGAAAGCTGCATAAGCCGCTTCTAAGGCGAAGAACAGCAGACCTTTTATGTATTGACCTTTGCTAAAGTTACCTGTACCCATAATAAGGTAAGAAACCTTGGTTGCCCAGTCACCTTTTGCAAATCTTTTGCCGTAATTTGCAAAGCTGTGGACGATACCAAGAATAAGTTTCTTGAAGAATCTGCCAATCATACAGAAGAACTTAGCAAAGTTCTTTGGCAAATTAACAAAGAAATTCTTAATCCTGTAACCGGCTCTTTGGAAAGGATTTAGCTGTACATAATCAATATATTTCATTTATTCACTCTCCTTTTTATGCCGATAAAAGCACTTGTGATAATACTGGAGACGACCTAAGCCGTCCCCAGAAAAATACTATTAATTACCGAATTAACAGCTAAATCTTAACCGTTGATGTTAGCAACTGTCTTCTCAAGTAATGTCTTGATGGATGCTTCGTCTGTCTTATTACCGTCTTTGTAGAGCTGTTTGCCAAGGTTACCCATTGGATCCCAGAATGCCTGAAGGATGTTAGCCTGAACAACGAATGTCTTAGCCTCTTCAAGCATAGCCTGTGTACTGGCACTCTCTGTTACCTTAACATCCTTGTGAGTTGGAGTCCAACCGAGTTCGTCGAAACGAGCCTTCTGGCACTCTGAACCTGTGAGGTAGTTAGCAAGTTCCATAGAAGCGTGTGGATACTTTGTCTGGCCATTAACACCGATATACTTGTAACCGATCATACCGATGATGTCCTTGTCTTCGCCGTTAATGTTGATTGTTGGAAGCTTTACAGCGCCGTAATCGTCGCCGAGAGCATCTGCATCAAGAGCTGCATTCCAAGTACCGTCGATACCTGCAGCACATGTTCTGTCCTTAAGGAGGAATCCTGCTGAAATCTTATCAACAGATGCATCAGAGAATGTGCCCTTATACTTCTTGAAGAGGTCTGCAAATGCCTTCATAGAAGCAACAACATCGTCTTCATTGTAGTTATTGAATTTCTGTGTGTCCTGAGCTTCACCTTCAAGGCCGTCTAACTCCATACCGCCTGTGAATGTGAACATACATGAGTAGTAACCGTTACCGGCGTCCATAATGAACTGGCGGCCTGCTTTCTTACAAGCCTCGAGAACGCCCTCAAGTGACTTAGCGTCTTCATCAGAAACTACTGACTTATCGTAAACGAGGTAGTAGCCGTTGTCTGTTTCAGGGAAAGCGTAAAGAACATCTGTTCCCTCGTAGTCACTCTTAACTGTTTCAACAGCAGCCTCTGTGTGGTTTGCCTTAATATCCTCTTCATACTGCTTGTAAACAGGGAGAAGAGCCTTAGCAAGTGTTAGCTTTAAAATCTGGTCTGATGCAAATGCAAATACATCGGCAGCAGCAGATGCGTCGTTAAGGAGCTGTGTACCGGCGTCATTTTCTTCCTGTGCTACAACTTCAATCTTAACATTTTTGTCTTTGTGCTCGTCTTCAAAAGCCTTTGCCTGTCTCTTGAGGAGATCCAAGGATGCAGCAGGTCCCCAAACCTTAAGCTTTGCATTCTTTTCAACCTCTACTGTTGCAGTGTTGTCAGAACCTTCTGTGTCGGTGCCTTTGTCGCAACCAACGAATACTACTGCCATAAGGGCAATAGCGAGAACTAATGATAAAATTCTCTTGATTTTCATTTTTAAATCCTTCCTTCATAAAGAATAAATAATTTTCGTGTCGGTTGTGAGAATCCCCTCAGGACAGGACAGTCACACACCTTATCACTATGGTAATTGTAACACGAAACACGGGTTGATTTCAACTCCCTTTGTACT
>JAXESA010000222.1:0-18975 GCA_034116205.1 Ruminococcus sp.
TTGCGGTTTCTTCATTATATAATTCTTTAATAGAATTATACACAGCCTTTGGGTAGTAAAGACCTTTGTTCATATTCTCTTTGATTTTGGCTTGAACATTTTGGTTGTTTATGATGTCAAGTGCATTATTTATTACATCAATATCACCACATTCACTGCCGAAAAACAGCCTGTCCGTCACACCTGTTTTGTCAAGGATGCTTACGGCGGATTTTGCGAAAATTTCTGCATTTGCAAGGGAATAGACGGCAGGTAGCTCTATTACAAGGTCAACTCCGTTTTGCAGTGACGCCCTTGCTTTGTCGTACTTATTTATAATTGAAATGTCGCCACGCTGGACAAAACTGCCACTCATAACGGTTATGACAGTATTTTCCTCACCTTTTACCTGTTCAATCAGCCATTTGTGGCCGTTGTGAAAGGGGTTAAACTCCGAAATCAGACCATATACCATAAAAATCTCCAAAATACTTGAAATAGGATTTTTTTTGAATTATAATATGCTTGTGATTATTATACAACAAAGAAACAAATCATTCAACAGGAGGTAAGTATGAAAGTATTAGTAATCAATGCCGGTTCTTCTTCTTTAAAGTACCAGCTTTTTGATATGGATGACGAGTCTGTTCTTTGTAAAGGTAACTGTGAAAGAATCGGTGTGGGCAACAGCTTTATCGGTTACAAGAACAACAGGGGTGAGCAGAAAAAGGTTGAGGTTGAAATGGACGACCACACCCAGGCATTTATGCAGGTTAAGGCTATGCTGACAGACCCTGAGGTTGGTGTGATTTCCGACCTTAGCGAGGTTGAGGCTGTGGGACACAGAGTAGTTCAGGGCGGTTCAATTTTCCACAAGTCAACAGTAATTGACGACAAGGTGCTGGAGGACATTGACAGCCTTTCACCACTTGCGCCACTTCACAACCCGGGTGCAGTACAGGGTGTTAAGGCGGCTCAAAGTGTGTTTGGCAAGGAAACTCCAATGGTTGCTGTGTTCGATACATCATTCCATTCTACTATGCCCGAAAAGGCATATATGTATGCTGTTCCTTACAAGTATTACGAGAAGTATTCAATCCGCCGTTACGGTTTCCACGGAACTTCACACAGATATGTTTCAGGCGTTTTGGCTGATTTGCTTGGCAAGGACATCAAGGATACAAAGCTCATTACCTGCCACATCGGCAACGGTTCTTCAATCACCGCTATTGACGGTGGCAAGGTAATTGATACATCAATGGGTCTTACACCTCTTGACGGTTTTATGATGGGTACACGCTCCGGTTCACTTGACCCATCTGTTGTTACATATATTATGGAAAAGGAGCATCTCTCTGCAACAGATATGGACAGAATCCTTAACAAGGAGTCCGGTCTTTACGGTATCTCCGGGGTTTCTTCAGACGACAGAGATATTTCTAAAGCAGAGGAAGAGGGTAACGAACACGCACATCTTGCACACCAGATGCTTTACTATCAGATTGCAAAGACAGTTGGTTCTTACTATGTAGCACTTGGGGGTTGTGACGGTATCGCCTTTACAGCAGGACTTGGTGAGCATCAGGTAGGTTTACGAGCTACTGTCCTTGGTTACCTTAGTGCTTTAGGTGTTAAGCTTGACAAAGAGGCAAACGACAGCATTGACGGAACAGGTCTTATCACCACAGAGGACAGCGCAATTCCTTGCTATGTTATCCCAACAAACGAAGAGCTTGTTATCGCAAGAGATACAAAGGATTTGGTTGGTTGATTTAGTTTATATTATACAGAAAGGCTCTCCTTACACAGGGGAGCCTTTGTTTTTCCTTATGATTTTGTGTCGGTTATGGATTTTGCATTTTGTGTGTCTTTAAACAGCAGGGTAATGCACCATATTGCGCAAAGACAAATTATGATGTAAATAATTCTGCTGATAACCCCCGACTGACCACCACACAGGAACGCTACAAGGTCAAATTGGAAGATACCAACAAGTCCCCAGTTAATTCCCCCGATAATCAAAAGGGTCAAGGCTATTTTATCAATCATTTTATTACCTCCATAAATGATTTCAAAAATAGTCTTGACCAAAGTTTTACATTTATTCGTTTTTTATTAGGAATTAGTATTAGAACATTATAATTGCTCCAATAATTCCAAGTACCGTTAATATCAAACCGAAAATTCTGCACATCTTTTTGGATTTTTCAATCTGGTGTTTATGTATCATACTTTCTGTAGGGAATGGCAGTATGTTCAGCATAATTCCAAGTCCAACTAAACCAATGACAATCATTGCGTCACCCATTGTTCCAACAAGGGTACCAAGGAAAATGCCAATAGGAATCATAAAGACAAAAATGGCATCAAAAAAAGTAAAAACTTTTCCGTAGTTTTCACGCAAATCATAGAACTTGCCTGCCTTTTCCTGACATTTGTCACAGCAGTACATATCAAAGTAGGAAATTTCTTTTCCGCAATACTCACATTTCTTCATTTTATCACCTTTTCTCCATAGAACTATACCACTTTACTATAGGATTGTCAATTAAATCATGGCTGTATTAGGGAATTCTTGACAAACAAGTTGATACTTCTTATAATTGATATACATATAATTTTATTTGTCTAATTAATGAAAAATTCACTTTTAGCGAGGATATTATGGACTATAACAAATTAGCTGAGCTTTTGCTACCAAACAGCACTATGACAAGGGATGAGGTTTTTGCAAAATTCCCTAAAAGAAATTTAAAAGAGGGCGCACAGGTTACAAGAATGGCACCCTCACCAACAGGCTTTATTCACCTTGGCAACCTTTATTCTGCCCTTGCAGACGAGAGGATTGCCCACCTTTCAAATGGTGTATTTTACCTGAGAATTGAGGACACCGACTTAAAGCGTAAGGTTGACGGTGCTGTTGACATCATCATCAATGTTATGAAGTATTTTGGAATTGAGTTTGACGAGGGTGCAGGTCAGGAGGACAAGAGTGAAAATGCCTACGGACCTTATTATCAGCGTCAAAGGGTAGAATTTTATCACGTTTTTGCAAAGGATCTTATCCGTCAGGGCTTGGCTTATCCCTGCTTTTGCACAGAGGAGGACAACACCCTTTTAAGACAGGCTCAACAGGAGGAAAATGCAACTCCCGGCTACTACGGAAAGTGGGCAAAATGCCGTAATCTATCATTAGAAGAAATTGAAGAAAATCTAAAGGCTGGCAAGCCTTGGGTGTTAAGGCTGAAGTCCCCCGGTGACGAAAATAAGGAAATTACCATTGAGGATAAAATTATGGGAAAAATCTCTTTCCCCGAAAATATCCACGATATTGTTATTCTTAAAAGTGACGGTGTGCCAACCTACCACTTTGCCCACGTAATTGACGACAATCTTATGGGTACAACCCTTGTTATCCGTGGCAACGAGTGGCTAAGCTCTGTACCCACACATTTCCAGCTTAATCAGGTGCTTGGCTTTAAACAACTAAAGTACGCTCACACCGCCCACCTTATGAAGATGGAGAATAACAGCAAGAGAAAGTTGAGCAAGAGGAAAGACCCTGAGCTTTCCCTTGACTTTTACCGTCAGGACGGTTACCACCCTTATACTGTAAAGGTGTATCTCCTTACACTTCTAAACAGCAACTTTGAGGAATGGCACGACAAAAACCCTGACAAGGACATCAACGAATTCCCATTCTCTGTTAAGAAGATGTCACAAAGCGGTGCGCTATTTGATTTGCAAAAATTCCACGACATCTGTAAAAAGGAATTTGCTAAGATGTCACTTGAAGAGGTTTATACTTTCCTTGAAACTTGGGTTCGTGAATACGACAGCCAGCATTACGATTTATACTTCGGCGACAGAGAGTATATGGAAAAGGTGCTTACCCTTTGTATGGGACTTAACCAAAAGAGAAGAAGAAAGGACTTTGCATACGCAAAGCAGATTATGGGCAGTCTTTCTTACTTCTTTAAGGAAACCTTTGTACCAAATAACGAGTATGCTTACGATGGAGATACCGTTAAGGCTATCCTTACAAAGTACCTTGAAACCTATGACGAAAATGACGACAATTCCGCTTGGTTTAACAAGGTTAAGGCACTATCAGAGGAACTTGGCTTTACAACAGATATGAAAGCCTACAAGATGGAGCCTGAAAAATACATCGGCTCTGTTGCACAGGTGTCCGAGGTTATCCGTATTGCAATTACAGGACTGTCAAACACACCTGACCTGTGTACAATTTGTCAGATTATAGGCAAGGAAGATATGCAGGAGAGGATAGAAAAGGCAATAGAAGAGCTGTAACAAACTATTATTATAAGTCGCCTTTTGGCGACTTATATTTTAGCTATTTATTAGGAACTATATTATTATGAAAAGTTTATCGTTTTTAAAAAAATATAAGGTTCAGTCAATTCTTGCACCTCTGTTTAAGCTGCTGGAGGCGTCCTTTGAGCTTATTGTACCTCTTGTTGTTGCAGATATTATTGACAACGGTATTAACAGCGGTGACAGCACTTATATCATTGTAAGGTGTCTTATCCTTGTACTCCTTGCTGTTGTTGGTCTTGTTTCTGCAATCACTGCACAGTACTTTGCGGCAAGGGCGGCTATCGGTGCTTGTACAGGGCTTAGGAGCGCCCTTTTTGCAAAAATACAAAGGATGTCCTTTAAACAGCTTGACGGTATCGGCTCGTCAACCCTTATTACAAGAATGACAAGTGACATTAACCAAATTCAAACTGGAATAAATATGTTCCTGCGACTTTTACTCCGTTCACCTTTTATTGTAATCGGCGCAACAATAATGGCTTTTTATGTGGATACAACAAGCGCATTTGTGTTTGCTGTGGTTGTACCACTACTTGCCATTGTTGTTTTTGCGGTTATGTACCTTACAATTCCCCGATTCAAAAGGGTACAAAATCAGCTTGACAGGGTGCTTTTACGGACAAAGGAAAATATTAAGGGCGTTCGTGTAATCCGTGCCTTTAATCAAGAGGAAAACGAGATTAATTCCCTTGCTGAAGAAAATGGCAGACTGCTGAAATTTCAGCAAACTGCAAACATTATTTCCTCTGTGATGAACCCTGCAACATTTGTAATTATCAACCTTGGCATAATCGCCCTTATCTATGTTGGGGCAATTCGTGTTGACGCAGGCGTGATTAGTCAGGGTGAGGTTGTAGCCCTGTACAACTATATGTCACAAATTCTTGTGGAACTTATTAAGCTTGCTAATCTTATTATCACAGAAACAAAGGCTATTGCCTGCAAGAACAGAGTTGACGCTGTTCTCACAATGGAAGAACACAAAAAGCCTGTTGGTGTTGACAGGGAAACTGATGGTTATATCACCTTTGACAATGTTTCACTAAGCTACAACGACAATGAGGAATACAGCCTTAAGAACATTTCCTTTGATGTGAAAAAGGGTGAAACTGTTGGCATAATCGGCGGCACAGGCAGTGGTAAAACAAGCCTTGTCAGTTTGCTGACGGGATTTTACCGGGCTACACAGGGTGATATTTATATCAATAATAAAAATATCCTGAACTACACACTGGATGAACTTAACGACAATGTTTCTGTGGTTATGCAAAGGGCGACAATGTTCCGTGGTACAATAAGGGATAACATCACCTTTGGTGCGGATAATGCTACAGAAAAGGACATTGAAAATGCTGTGAAAATTTCACAGTCCCAGGAGATTATCGGCAAAAAGTCCAAGGGACTTGACGAACCTGTGCTTGAACAGGGCAAAAATCTTTCGGGTGGCCAAAAGCAAAGACTTAGTATTGCAAGGGCAATTGTGCGTAACACCCCTATCCTTATCCTTGACGACAGCTTTTCTGCCCTTGACTACAAGACGGACAAAATGCTTAGAAATTCATTAAAAGAAAATTCCGGTGACAGAACAACCTTTATCATCTCTCAAAGGACATCAACAGTTGAGCATTGTGATAAAATCCTCGTGCTAAATGATGGTGTCCTTGAGGGTGTGGGTACTCATAATGAGCTTATTGAAAACTGCGAAACCTACAAAGAAATTTACGATTCCTGCAATAAGGAGGTGTCGTAATGACCAGCGGAAAGATTATTAGAAGGGTAATAAAATATATAGGAAAGTACAAGTATTCCTTTTTCATTTCCCTTGTTTTAACCCTTGTTTCCACAATATGCACACTTTATATTCCTGTACTTGCCGGTGAGGCGATTGACAGTATTGTGGGTATGGGGAATGTTGATTTTGTTAGGGTAGGGGAAATTCTAACAAAAATCCTGGTTGCACTTCTTGTAGCAGGTGTAAGCCAGTACTTTACAACCACTCTAAATACAAAAATTGCAAACAATACCGTTAGGGATATGCGCAGTGACGCCTTTGATACAATTCAGACTGTGCCAATTTCATACATTGACAGTCGGGAAACAGGTGACATTGTAAGCAGAATAATCTCTGACGCAGAGCAGTTTTCCGATGGCTTAATTTTAGGCTTTCAAAACCTTTTCACAGGTATCGTAACAATTTTGGGAACACTTTTCTTTATGTTCACCATCAATGTTTGGATTGCCCTTATTGTTGTGGTGCTGACGCCGATTTCGCTGTTTGTCAGCAAGTTTATTGCAAAAAAGACCTACAAATATTTTAAAAGACAAAGCGAGCAAAGGGGTAAGGAAACCTCCTTTATTGAAGAAATGATAAGCAATATCAAAACTGTTAAGGTTTATCACAGGGAAGAAAAAAATCAGCAGAAATTTGACGAAATTAATGAGGAACTGGGAAAAACCTCCCTTAAAGCTACATTTTATTCCTCTATTACAAACCCAAGTACAAGGTTTATCAATTCCCTTGTGTATGCATCGGTGGCTGTTGGAGGTGCACTTTTTGCAATGAACAGCAGTACATTTTCCGTTGGTGATCTTTCTGCTTTTCTCGCCTATGCAAACCAATATACAAAGCCCTTTAACGACATTACAGGTGTTGTTACAGAACTGCAAAATGCCATAGCCTGTGCTGGTAGAATACTGGAAGTGATTGACGCACCAAGGGAAACGGTGTGTGATAAATCCTTGCCACAAAGCATTAAGGGTGACTTTAATGTTGAAAATGTGTACTTTTCCTACGACAAAAATAAACCGTTAATTGAGGACTTGAACTTTACTTTGAAAAGCGGTCAGCGCCTTGCTGTTGTAGGGCCAACAGGGTGCGGAAAAACTACCCTTATTAATCTTCTTATGCGTTTTTACGATATTGACAGTGGAAAAATCCTCCTGGACGGTACTGACATAAACTCAGTAAGCCGAAAGTCACTTCGTGAAAATATAGGAATGGTGTTACAGGACACGTGGCTAAAGCAGGGTACCATAGAAGAAAATATTGCCTTTGGATACAAAAGTGCCACAAGGGAAGAAATTATTGAGGCATCCAAAAAGAGCCACGCCCACTCCTTTATTAAAAAGCTCCCAAATGGTTATGACACCGTTGTAGGGGAGGATGGTGGAAACCTTTCAACAGGTCAAAAACAGCTTATCTGTATAACAAGGCTTATGCTCAATCCACCTCCAATTCTTATTCTTGACGAGGCAACAAGCTCCATTGACCTTGTAACAGAGCAGAGAATCACACGCTCATTTATGAAGCTGATGAAGGACAGAACAAGCTTTGTTGTGGCCCACCGTCTTAAAACTATTGTGGAAAGTGACTTGATTCTTGTTATGAAGGACGGTAAAGTTATCGAAAGAGGTACACATAAAGACTTATTATCGCAAAAAGGCTTTTATTTTGAATTGTATAAAAGTCAATTCGATTAAGTTTTTTGAAAAAAATGTTGTATTTATATGGTGAAGTATGGTATAATTAAGCGGAATATAGGAGGGGTATTAGATAGATGGCATATTTTGGCTCTTTAAACGAATTGACAGATAAAGAAGTTTTCATTAAAGGTATAGTCCATGCTGATTTAGTATCTTGTGGAAACAATTTTGTCACCCTAAGATTTACAGATGAAAGTGAAGAATATACTTCCAGCGTCGCTTTCGCAATACTTGACTCCAATAACAAGTATGTTTGGTATAAAGAAATAAATTTACAGGACGATACAGGTACTGTAGAGCTTAACGGCTTTGATTTTTTGTCTTATGATAACAATATAATGCGTTTTAAATTATATTTAGTGTTTGAAGATGAAAATATAGTTACCTTTAAAAGGCTATATAATGCAGAAGTTAAGGCTAAGTATAAAGCTACTAATGACAAGCGTTATTTGTATTATGATGTAGTAGCCGAAGGTTATTTGGAGGATCAAAAGGAATTACTTGCAGTAAATATAACCACAAACGGTTACTTTGGATTTATTCTATTTGAAGATGAACGCAAGCTTAATTATCGATTAAATAATTACATCACTAATTTTGATGTTGTTGATGATGAGTTTTGTTTTGAATTAAGTCTTGAAAAATACCCTTCTGCTGAGAATGTCGGCATTTCACTTTTGTCATCCCCTAAAACCCCGGAGGATACTGATGTTTACTATGAAATTCAGCCTACTGAGATTGAAGAATTCGAAGACCATTACATTTTTAGATGCAGGTATGACAGACATTTTCTAAAACTTGAAAATCCCGAAGTGCTTAAACTAAGGGCGTTTTATGTTCTTGATGGCGTAAGATATTATACAAGCATAAGAACTATTACTCATAGACTGAGTGTAGATATAAAGCTTCTTGCCATAATAGATAACGGACGAGAAGATATGGATCTTATGGAGTTTACATTTCGTTCCAATCACGATGAACTCCAGTTTATAAATGTTCTTCCTAATAAAGGCATAGAAATTTCTCAAGATGCCAACATGGATCAGCTCATTATGCAACCGGAGTTTGTTGCTGCCAGAGTTATGTTTGGCGAACAATATGTGAAAGATGGCATATATTATGTTCATTTTAATGCAGATATGACCACAGTTGATGATGTGAAAATATTTGTGTTCAATTCAAAAACTAAAGAAAAAGTCATTCTTGACACTACCCAAATAGATAAAAGTACATTTAGTGTTACATTTGATAAAATGGAGAACAATGTACAGGACTTTACTGCCAGAACATATTTGATATGTGCTTCATTTTCTTATAATGGATTCCTATATTGTGCAAAAGTTAAATCAGCAAACTTTGTTGGAGAAAAAACAGAAGAACAATTTTTGGATGCCCATTCCAGAGTTCTTGAATGTGTTAAATCTTTTAAAGTAAATGATACATTGGTAATACTTGAGCCTATGTATAGTCAAAATGGATTTTTCTATATTAGGCTTAGGGATAGTATTATGTCACGTAAAGACATAGACTTTGTAAACCTAAAAAAACTAGAATTTAAAGATAATAAACTCATTATAAGTGCAGAAATTACAAATAGCAGCTATAATTTTGTCAGCTTTGCTCTGTCTTACCGCTATAAAAAGTGTGAGGACAAACAGGTGTATTTTGAAAAGGCTACTTATTATACTAAGTTTGGCAAAAAATACATCAAGGCAACCTTTGACCTTTCAAAGATTGATTTGCAAAGGATAATTTGGGATATATTTGCAGTGTATAAAGAGGATGAAAACCTCTATTTCGCATCAATCAGTGTTGACGACAAGCAGATTGACAAAAAGCTATTCAGCTTTAAAAATCTTTTTGCACAGAATGATTACCGTTTCAAGACAGATGATGGCACAGATGTTTTCTTCCTTTACTTTACCACTATAAACACCATAGCCTTTATGGTGCGTGAGCAAACATCCTTTGATTTAAGGCGTTTTAAAGTCAAAGAATTTATTGCAATGGTAATATATAAGCTGTTTAAAAGGCACTTTCATAATAAGAGGATAATACTAATCTACGAAAAGTTCTGTAATTGCGCACAGGACAACGGATATTGCTTCTTTAAACATTGTATGGAGCATGGCGCACAACAAAGGTTAGATGCCGATATTTACTATGTAATTGACAAAAAAGCCCCTGATTATGAAAGGGTTAAGAAATACGATAAAAATGTTATTGATTTCCTTTCTATTAAACATATGCTTTATCTATTAGGAAGCAGACTCCTAGTGTCCTCAGATTCTCGTTCTCACATCTATGCTTGGCGACCAAACTGTTCCCCAATAGATAAATTTGTAAAAAAGAAAAAGCTGTTCTTCTTACAGCATGGCGTTTTGGCATTGAAGCGTGTAGATTTCCTTTATGGTCGTTCAAAACCAAGTGCAGCAAGTAAGTTTGTGACATCATCTTCTGCTGAAAAACGAATTGTAACAAAAATCTTTGGATATAAGCCAAGGGAAGTATGTGTTACAGGTCTTGCAAGATGGGATGAACTTGAGGATAAATCTCAAAACTATAGAGAGATTCTTCTTATGCCAACATGGCGTAGTTGGCTTGATGAAATACAAGATAGCGATTTTGTTAAGAGTGACTACTATAAGCACTATATGGAGCTTTTACACAGCGACAGACTTAAAAAAATCCTGTCGGATAACGACCTCACACTGAACTTTTACATTCATCCAAAGTTCAAGGACTATATAGATAATTTTAATGTTGATAGCAATCGGGTTAGAATTATCCCATATGGTGAGGAGCCTCTTAATGAACTTATGATGAGGTGTAAGATGTTAATTACTGATTACAGCTCAGTTTGTTGGGATGTTTTCTATATGGCTAAACCAATACTATTCTATCAGTTTGACTATGATATGTACAATAATATCCACGGTTCATATATTAATATGGAAACTGAACTTTTTGGTGATAGAAGCCTTACATTGGATAAGCTACTTGATGACTTTGAAAAGACTATAGCAATGAACTTTAAATTGCCTTATGAATATAAACTTATGCGTGAAGAGAGTTATGCTTTTATAGATAAAAATAATTCTTCAAGAATTGTTCAGGAAATTCGCCATATGAAATGGTAATCAAAGCCTGTTAAATGACTGATATTGGTCATTGTAAACGGTCAATCATATGATTGACCGTTTTTTGTATGTGTGGGGAAATGTGGAATGTTTTTTTCATTATATTAAGAGTTTTAAAAATATTACAAAAAGATAATTAGTTTTTTGTAAGAGTTAAGTATTATGTATAATTCTTTTAAAATTTAGTAATTCTTATTGTAATTACTCTTTTTAATGTGCTATAATTTATTTCCATGGGAGGTAAGAGTTGTATGAGATATTTTGGTTCTTTTGATGATCTTACTACAAAGCAAATTAATATAAAAGATCGTATCAAGGCGGATATTATATCATCCGGAGATAATTCAATTACTCTCAAATTTCTAAAGCAGGATGTTGACTACACCTGTGCTGTTGCTTTTGCTATTTTAGATTCTCACAACAGATATGTTTGGTACAGCACTTGTAATATCAACAGCAGTCGTTATACACTTAACTTTGACGGATTTAATTATACCTCCATTGACGAAGTTCCTCTACGTTTTAAACTATATGTAGTTTTTGAAAATAATGGTACTTTAACTTTTAGCCGACTATATTCCAAGTCTGTTAAGGACGAGTACCGCAGCACAAGGAATAAACGAGTATTATACCATAAGGCAATCTCTAAAACAGAAATGTTAGGTGAAAAAGTTTGTCTTGTTACAAATATAACTACTTCTGGTTATCTTGGATTCATTTTAATTGAACAAAAAAGTTTTATTGACTACATTGTAGATAATCTCGTGGAAGATTTTAAGGTCAATGGCAGAAAATTTGAATTTAGTGTTAAAATTGAAAAAGTGCATAACTGCGACAAATTTGGACTTGCTCTTAAAACATCATTAGCTGACAAATTTTCTTACGATATTACCCCTAATGAAATTAAGGAACTGAAAGACCACTATGTCCTAAGATATACTATTTCCAAGGATTTCTTAGATGACAAGGAACCCGGTGTACTGAATATGTACGCATATTATGAAGTAAAGGGTTTTAGGTATTACACAACAATAAAGGTTATAAATGAATCCCTTGCACAGAAGATTTCTCAAATATCAGATGAGGATAATATTTCAGGAAAAGGCTTGGATGAAATTAATGTTTCTGTAGTTGACAACAAGAAAATTAGATTTTCAAGCGTTATCACTTATAAGGGGATAGCGATAACTATAGAAAACAACCAGAGGCATATTTTGTTTTCCCCTGAATTCTTGCCCAAATGTACTATTTTTGGTGAGCATTATGTTGACAATCAAGGCAATTACAAGGTTCTTCTTTATCCTGATATGAGGAAAGTTAATGATATTAGTGTATTTCTTCATTGCCCATCAAGGAGAGAAAAGATTGTTCTTGATGTTGTAGGTTTTGAAAAGAAAAAGGGAGAAATTACCGTTGATTTTTCGTCAATGAAAGGGTATTTGGAGGATTTTGTTGAGAGGACATATAACCTGTGTGTTGCCTTTTCTTATAAAGGCTTTATGTACTGTGTAAATGTAAAGTCACCTGACTACGAAGTTCCAAAGAATGAAAGCGAGACTTGTCTAAAAAGTGTTGCCACCTTTA
This sequence comes from Ruminococcus sp., assembly GCA_034116205.1. Lineage (GTDB taxonomy): Bacteria > Bacillota > Clostridia > Oscillospirales > Acutalibacteraceae > Ruminococcoides. The sequence goes on from JAXESA010000222.1 coordinate 12,528, forward strand.
ATATAATGGATACAATGGTAATCTTAGAACCTATTTATGATAAAACGGGTACTTTTTGCCTTAGACTTCGTGACAGATTATTCTCTCGTAAGGATCTTGTAAAGGTAAAATATAGGAGTGTACATTTTAAGAAGAATTTTCTTAACATAATATGTGATGTTACAGATAATATGGAGCATTTTACCGGATACGCTCTTTCTTACAGATATAAGCAGTGTGAGGACAAAAGAATATATTATGCAAAGGGTGACCTTGTTGCCCATGGTGATAAAACCCTTCTAAAGGCTCGTTTTGACCTTTCTTCCATAGAACTTCAAAGTGTTGTCTGGGATTTATATGCCGTGTATGTTGAGAATAACGCAACATATTTTGCTCATGTCTCTGTTGACAATAGTCAAATTAACAGTTACCTTTTCAGCTACAAAAATATCTTCGATAAAAACCACTATCGCTTTGTAAGTGGTGACAACAAGGTAAAATTGTTTTTCCCATACTTTACTATGGAAAATACATTGTCTTTTATTATGAGAGGTAAACAGGACTACGACTCTCAGAAATTTAAGCTAAAAGAACTTTTGGCGTTGGCAATTTTTAAGTTGGGAAAATCCTATTACAAAAAAAAGAAAATTGCTCTTGTTTACGAAAAAAACAGCAACTATGCCCAGGATAATGGTTTTTACTTCTTCTCACATTGTATGAAACATAAGATTCAGCGAAGATTAAATGCCAATATTTACTATGTTATTCAGCGAAATTCAAAAGATTATTCCAATGTAAAAAAATATTCCCAAAATGTTTTAGAATTTATGTCATTAAAACATATGGTTTATTCCTTGGCGTCAAGATTGTTGATTTCTTCAGAATCTCGTTCAAACTCCTACATTTGGCGTCCTAACAACTCGCCGATTGCAAGGAGTATAAGGGATAAAAAACTATTCTCCCTTAGGCGTGGTGTAACAGGATTAAAGCGAATTGATGGAATTTATAATAAATTCAATCCACATCATCCGGATATGATTGTAGCATCATCAGAGAAAGAAAAAGAAATTCTTATAAAGAATTTAAATTATTCCCCCGGTGATGTGTGTATCACAGGCTTAGCAAGATGGGATGGACTTGAAGATAAGTCTATGAATAGCAAAGAAATTTTGTATGTGCCTGCAATGAGAAACTGGCTTGAGGATGTTGATGACGAAACATTTCTTGAAAGTGATTACTATAACAGTTATATTCAATTATTAAGAAGTGAAGAATTGCAAAATATACTTGAGAAAAATGATTTGACTCTTAACTTTTTCAATAATACAAGGCTCAAGGATTATATTTCTAAAATATCTGTCAGAAATCCAAGAATCAATATCCTGACGATTGATGATACTCAGCTTAACAACCTGATTATGAGTTGTAAAGTATTTATTACAGATTACAGTTCTGTTTGCTGGGATGTTTTGTATCTAAATAAACCTGTGCTTTTCTATCAATTTGATTACGAAAAGTATAAGAATACAACAGGGTCCTATATCGATATGGAACGAGATTTACCGGGGGACAGAAGTACATCTATCAATGGACTTTGCGATAACCTGCAAAGGCTAATAAATTCAGACTTCCGAATGTCCTATATGTACCAGTTAAAAAGAAATTTGAGTTTCCGATATTTTGACAAGAACAACTGTGTGCGTCTTGTGCAAGAAATTCGTAAAATGAAATGGTAATCGAAAATCTTGTGTAATATTCATTCTTTTTAATCTACTTTTAATTTTAAGCAAATTTAAAACTATGAATAAAGCTATAAAAAACAGCCACCCTATTGGGTGGCTGTCCTTTTGTATCATCAGTTTTCACAGGGTGAATTTTCGTTTAATCTGTATGATAGAGTCATAAGACTGTCAGTCATATGTACATTCTCTACAACAGTATCACTGTATTTTCGAGAAATATCATAGTGAGAGAAATTCCAGAATGCCTTGATTCCGTTGTTATAAAGCTTGTCAATAATAGATGCAACACTATTTTTCGGAACGCACAGCACAGCAATGGAGATATTGTTGTCAGCAATAAACTTTTCCATATCCTTTTCGGGGTAAATTTTAATGCACTTAATCTCCTGTCCAACAAGTTGTGGGTTGGTTTCAAAGATACCCTTAACACAAAAACCCTTTTCAACAAAGTTGATGTGTAGGGCAATAGCCTTGCCAAGGTTACCGGCACCAAGAATAATGGCGTTGTTCACCTTGTTAAGTCCAAGAATACTCTCCATTTCACCCTTTAAAAAGGATATGCTGTATCCGTAGCCCTGCTGACCAAACCCACCAAAGCAGTTAAAGTCCTGTCTGATTTGGCTGGCGGTCACATTCATAAGCTCGGCCAGTTTGCTTGAGCTTATTCTCTTTTCTCCATTATCAGATAACTCACAAATAAATCTGTAATATCTTGGAAGACGCCTGATAACAGACATAGAAATTTTATCATGCTTCGGCACTTATTATGCCACCTTTCAAATTATAGGATAGCCTTTAGTCTTTCGTTAACAGCAAGGAGGAAGTCCTCTGTGTTAACCTTTTTCTTGTTTTCAAGTGAAGACAGTAGGTAAAGGTCGCCTGTCATTACACCCTCTTCAATAGTTGTGATTGTAGCCTTTTCCAGCTTATCGGCAAAGTCACAAAGTTCTTCAATTCCGTCAAGCTCACCTCTTTTTCTAAGAGCGCCTGTCCAAGCAAAGAGGGTAGCAACGCTGTTAGTGGAAGTTTCTTCACCCTTAAGGTGCTTGTAGTAGTGACGCTGAACAGTACCGTGAGCAGCCTCATACTCATAAATTCCATCTGGGGAAACAAGGACTGAAGTCATCATAGCAAGTGAACCGAAGGCAGTTGCAATCATATCACTCATTACATCACCGTCATAATTCTTACAAGCCCAAATGTATCCGCCCTCAGAACGAACAACTCTTGCAACAGCGTCATCAATAAGTGTGTAGAAGTATTCAATACCTGCCTCTTCAAACTTTTCTTTGTACTCGTTGTCAAAAATTTCTTGGAAAATATCTTTAAATGTGTGGTCGTACTTCTTGCTGATTGTGTCCTTTGTAGCAAACCAGATGTCCTGCTTAAGGTCAAGTGCATAGTTAAAGCAAGCACGTGCAAATGAGCCGATGGAGTCGTCAAGGTTGTGCATACCCTGAATAACACCGTCACCTTTAAAGTCGTGAATAAGTGACTTCTCTGTTGTTCCGTCAGCCTTTGTAACAAGGAGTTCAGCCTTTGAGCCACCTTTAACAACCATTTCTGTGTTCTTGTAAACATCACCGTAGGCGTGCCTTGCAATGGTGATTGGCTTTTTCCAAGTTGGAATATAAGGTGTTATGCCCTTAACAATAATAGGAGAACGGAAAACAGTACCGTCAAGAATTGCTCTGATTGTACCGTTAGGTGACTTCCACATCTCTTTAAGGTCATATTCAGTCATTCTTGCAGCGTTTGGTGTGATAGTTGCACACTTAACAGCAACACCGTATTTCTTTGTTGCCTCTGCTGAATCAATAGTAACCTGGTCGTTGGTTGCATTTCTGTTTTCAAGACCGAGGTCATAGTATTCTGACTTTAAATCAACATAAGGAGTGATAAGGATATCCTTAATCATCTTCCAAATGATTCTTGTCATTTCGTCTCCGTCCATCTCTACAAGAGGTGTGGTCATAGGAATTTTTGCCATAGTAATTCTCCTTCTTTCTTATAATTTACATTTGATTAATCAAATAATAATTAAATCAGCTGTTTTCCTTTGTATAGTTAAGCAAACCGCCGGCAATGATTATTGCCTTTGTTCTGTCGGTAAGCTCACACTTAGCCATAATTTCTTCCCCTGTTGTCTTGTTAACAACCTTGATGTCACCGCCATTAGCAACGATTTCCTTAACTTCAGGAAGTACAATCTCGTCACCAAGAGAAATCTTGTTGTAATCTTCCTCGTTGCAGAATTCAAGTGGGAGAATACCTGCGTTGATAAGGTTTGCTCTGTGGATTCTTGCAAAGGATTTAACAAGAACAGCCTTAACTCCAAGGTAAAGTGGTGCAAGTGCTGCGTGTTCTCTTGAAGAACCCTGACCGTAGTTTGCTCCGCCTACAATGATTGATGAACCAAGGGATTTTGCCCTTGCAGGGAATTCTGGGTCACAAACTGTAAAGCAGTGCTGTGAAATAGCAGGAATGTTTGAACGTAGTGGAAGAATCTTTGCACCGGCAGGCATAATGTGGTCTGTGGTGATATTGTCCTCAACCTTTAATGCACAAGTTGCGTTAATTGTATCTTCAAGGGGAGTTGTTTCAGGGAAAGGCTTGATGTTTGGTCCTCTTAGAACCTCAATATTGTCCATCTCTTCAACAGTAGCAGGAGCAATAACCATATTGTCGTTGATAAGGAACTTTTCAGGCATTTCAACCTCATAGCCCTCGCCGAGAGTAGTTGGGTCTGTAAATACACCTGTAAGTGCAGATGCTGCCGCAGTTTCAGGGGAAACAAGGTAAATCTGTCCGTCCTTTGTGCCTGAACGTCCAAGGAAGTTTCTGTTAAATGTTCTAAGGGAAATACCCTTTGAGTTAGGTGACTGACCCATACCGATACAAGGACCGCAGGCGGATTCAAGAATTCTTGCACCGGCTGCAATAAGGTCACCAAGTGCACCGTTAAGTGCCAGCATATTAAATACCTGCTTTGAACCCGGTGCAATAGCAAGTGAAACATTTTCAGCAACAGTCTTGCCCTTTAAGATGTGAGCAACTGTCATAAGATCTCTGTAAGAAGAGTTTGTGCAGGAGCCGATACAAATCTGGTCAACCTGCTGACCTGCAAGGCTTTCAATAGTCTTGATGTTGTCAGGTGAATGTGGACAGGCAGCCATTGGCTTTAGAGTAGAAAGGTCAATGTCAATAACCTCGTCATAAACAGCGTCCGGATCCGGAGAAAGCTCAATCCAATCCTCCTCACGACCTTGAGCCTTAAGAAATTCTCTTGTCAGCTCATCAGATGGGAAGATAGATGTTGTAGCGCCAAGCTCTGCACCCATATTTGTAATTGTTGCCCTTTCCGGAACAGAAAGTGTCTTAACACCCTCACCGCCGTATTCAACAATTTTGCCAACACCGCCCTTAACGGACATAATTCTTAAAACTTCAAGAATAATATCCTTAGCGGCAACCCAAGGCTTAAGCTTGCCGGTAAGGTTTACCCTAACCATCTTAGGCATTGTAATGTAGTAAGCACCGCCACCCATGGCAACAGCAACATCAAGTCCGCCGGCACCCATAGCCAGCATACCGATACCACCGCCTGTTGGTGTGTGGGAGTCAGATCCGATTAATGTCTTGCCCGGCTTACCGAATCTCTCAAGGTGAACCTGATGGCAAATTCCGTTACCCGGCTTACTGAAATAAATACCATGCTTTTTACAAACAGACTGAATAAATCTGTGGTCGTCAGCATTTTCAAAGCCTGTCTGGAGAGTGTTGTGGTCAATGTAAGCAACAGATTTCTCTGTCTTAACACGGGGAACTCCCATAGCCTCAAATTCAAGATAAGCCATAGTTCCTGTTGCGTCCTGTGTCAAAGTCTGGTCGATTTTAAGACCTATGTCTGTGCCCTTGACCATTTCACCGTCAACAATGTGTTCTTTGATGATTTTTTCTGCAATTGTGTAACCCATATTGATTTCTCCTTTTTTGTTTTCTTGTAATCTCTTTCTTCAGAAAATTCTGCATATAAGATAAAATACTCTATTATTATACAATATTTCTCCCTTTTAATCAATGTTAAATTTATAACAATTTAATTATTAGTGACCAAATATAGAATTACATAACTTAATTTTTTCTACAAAATAACAGTTATTTCTTTTTTAATTGTATTTACACCCTTGTTGTGATATAATCAATAACTGTGCAAAAATACATATTATAAGTTTAAAGAATAATAAAAGAACAAAGGAAATGATTGAATGGCTACAAGAGAGAATTTAAGAAACATCGCAATTATCGCCCATGTTGACCACGGAAAAACTACACTGGTTGACGAGCTTTTAAAGCAAAGCGGAACATTCCGAAGCAACGAGGTTGTTGAGGAGCGTGTTATGGACAGCAACGATATTGAAAGGGAAAGAGGAATCACAATTCTTTCCAAGACAACATCAGTTGTTTATGGCGATACAAAAATTAATATAGTTGACACCCCGGGTCACGCCGACTTTGGCGGTGAGGTTGAGCGTATTCTCCAGATGGTTGACGGTGTTTTACTTGTTGTTGACGCATTTGAGGGTTGTATGCCACAGACAAGATTTGTTCTTAAAAAGGCTTTGGCTCTCAAGAAAAAGCCACTTGTTGTTCTAAATAAAATCGACAGAGAGGGTGCTCGCCCCGAAGAGGTTGTGGACGAGGTTCTTGACTTATTCATAGAGCTT
>JAXESA010000223.1:0-2137 GCA_034116205.1 Ruminococcus sp.
TTTATCCAACGATGTAAATTCATCAATAGTCGATTCCTGCATTTTTCTTCTGAAATTCAAAACAGCAGGATATTCAGGAAGTACAGCATCCAACCACAAGCGGAAGAAACGCTTCTTGAAAATCGGTATAATATCCTGTGACGGAATATTGTGTTGTTCAATAACCTCTATAAAACTGCTCAATCCGCCGGCTATACAGTTTGCTTTTGCGGAACTGAAATCGATCCACTCTTCCAATAAAAACAGTCCATTAACGCAAGCATTTAACCTATTATAAAGATCGGAAAGTTCTATTGTATCAAATATTTCAGGATGAGCAAAATTTGATACAAACCACCTGTACTCGAAAGATATCGTACGCTTAAGTTCTTCCAAAGTATCATTTTCTTGTTTGCAGATGTCAATGAATTCATTTCCATCACATACCGCTTTGACAAAATAATCTGAAACGTTTATTTTAGATACGCTGTCCTTAAATGATATTGCCCAATTTAAAGCACTGCGGATTGCCTCCCAGTCGGATAAAATTCCGTTATACAAGAATTGGTAATGTTCTTGCAATAATTGTTCCTTATCACTAATGTGATTGAAAATTTCAACCATATCGTTAATGATTTTAATTGCATTATTTATGGCGTTGAATGCTATAATACGTTTTTGATAAACAGTATAATCTGTGTTTTCATCGACAACATCTTCGCCAAAATATTCCCTCAATGATTTAGCGTTATCGGCATACCATTGCCTTGTTTCGTCTATTTTGCGAAGTTTCTCGACAAGAGACAGCATTTCTTCATCGCTGATTTTCTTAACAATATTCTTATGATGAAGTTGTATTGCCTTTTTGTCCTGTTTGTATTCTTTCTTGAAAACCTTTGTAAACGAGGTGTATTCTGTTTTGATTCGTCCTAATATTGCATTGTAATCCAATTCAAAAACCGTTGGTTCATATACCTCAAGGAGTTCATTCTTTAAGGCGTTTATTTCATTAGCCGTTTCAATAGCCTGTGACAACAGGGCTGTTACGCTATCAATTACATCTGTGTTCCAAGCAGAATAAGGCTTAGTAGAAGTAACTAATTCTTTTAAGTTTCGTTTCTCGCTTATTAAAGCAGAAGTATTATTTAAAGAATCAGCAGAAGAAAGCTCCGCTATTGATTCATTTGTGTGAATTGTTTTATATTTATCTGCTAAATTATCTGACAATGAAATAAGTTCTTTTTTTAGTTTGATGCAATTTGTAATTTCATCAAACAAAGGCTGAATTCCATCAGTCAGTATCCATTCTGATGGGATTTTTTGTGCTGATTCAATAACATTTAGCACTTCAATTATTTGGTCCACATTTTGGAGAGTATGCGGTACATCCATATGTAGTGTAACAAATACTTCTGCTAGCTTTTCATCAAAATCTTTGAGTTTAGGCAAAAGATTATTAAGGCGGGAAGTTGCATCGTGTCTAAACTCGTTAGAAACAGATGTTAAGTGGCATTCTCGCCAAGGATTGTTTTTAAAGTCATCTGTCATTTTTCCAATGGTGGTAGCAAATTGAGCTAACAGATAACTATATTTATTATATTGTTCTTTTGTCACATTGCGAATATCGCTAATATCGAAGATATAATCATCGTAACTATCTAAGTTTGCTACAATACCGTTCACTTCATATATTGATTTACCAAGAGGTTCAATTTTTTCATATACTTGCTCAGCATAAGCGTTTAATTTATCCTTGTCTGCTTGTAAAACATTTAATTTTTGGTATGCCTCATCAGTCAATTTAACTTTTTTCTGACTAAGATCCAATACTTTGCCGAGTTGGTCTAAAACGTTTCTTTTATTTGCCTTATGACTATGTAAAACAAGACAGAAATCAGCTAAGCCGGCACTTGATAATCTGCGGTGGACGACATCAAGAGCTGCCATCTTTTCAGAAACAAATAAAACCTTTTTACCGTCGGCAAGACTTTCGGCAATTATATTTGTAATCGTTTGGCTTTTACCGGTGCCGGGAGGCCCCTGTAAAACAAAGCTAACGCCTTTTTTTGCCATCATGATAGCATCTTGTTGACTGGCATCGGCATCTACAACTTGAAACACATCAGTCGGTTTCATCTGCTTATCAAAATCGAAATCT
>JAXESA010000224.1:0-2162 GCA_034116205.1 Ruminococcus sp.
GTAAATCCCACAAGCACAGATAGATTGGACTTTGCAAAATTAAAAGAATTAGGTCTTAATAGGCTGTCTGTTGGTATGCAATCGGCTGTTGAAAGTGAAATGAAACTCCTTGGAAGAACTCACACAAGAGAAGATGTAATAAACACTGTTAGAAATGCCCAAAAATGCGGTATTTCAAACATTTCAATTGATTTGATAATAGGAGTACCCAATCAAACAAAAGCCTCTCTAACGGAGTCTATGGACTTCTGTGCGTCACTTGGAGTTAAGCACATTTCTGCATATATCCTAAAAATTGAAAAAGGTACAAAATTTTACGAAATTCAGGATAGTTTAGATTTGCCAAATGGGGATATTCAGGCAGAGCAATATATGTTTGTCAGCCGGTATCTTGAAAAGTTGGGATATAAGCAGTATGAGATTTCTAACTATTCGTTAGAGGGATACGAAAGCAGACACAACAATAAATACTGGAGATGTATGGAATATATCGGAATAGGACCCTCTGCACATTCCTTTTACAACGGTGAAAGATTTTACTACGGAAGAAGCTTTGAGGGTTTTTACAGTGGTATAAAAAATCCTGACGGTAAGGGCGGTACGGAGGAAGAATTTATTATGCTTAATCTCCGACTGAAAAGAGGTTTAATTTTCAGAGAATTTGAAGAAAAGTACGGTCATAAAATATCTGATAGATTTATTAAGAAAGCCGAATTATTCTGTAAGGCCGGATATATGAAAGTGGATAAAGAAAAGGCATCCCTTACACCGGAGGGATACCTTGTTTCAAACGCTATAATAAGTGAACTTATTTAGTAATAAAATCTCATATACTTTATGCTGTAAAAATCACAGGTTGTGATGTCGTTTGTTCCACGCTCGTTAATCATTAGGAAGTTTGCCCCAACACCTAACAAAGTGCCCTCAAGGGTGAGCATTGTTGTACTGCCTGCAAGGAAATTCACCTGCACCATTCTGCCTATCTGAGTTCTTGCAAAGCTGTTTAAATATTGTATATTCTGAGCATTTACCAAGAACGGTTGGTTGTATTCCTCAATAGGATTTGTTCCTGTGCCGGTTTCAAGATTTGTTCTTATAGGAGAGGAAATTGGCACCATTCTCCCTGTTTCAGTTGTGCCGGAGTTTGTTACATCAGTTAGATTTTCTTCACCTGTTGACGGTACAGCTCCTTCTGCTATATTGCTGGGAAGCCGGGATTCTCCGTTGCTGATGCCAGGTGTTGAGCTTAAACCATCCATACTTTGTCTGTGGGCTGTTGCAATCTGTTCAAGTGAGGGAATATCAACAACATCGGAAGTGTTTGGTTGAAGATATCTTTCACTTCCCTCCCCTGTCAGTCCGTATATTTTACCTAAATCTATCATATTACGATTAACCATAGTTCCTCCTTAAGTATCAGCATACGCCTCTGTTGGTGCATAAAAGCAATGCTCACCTATACGAGTGTATAAAATTCCAACCTTGCTTGGGAAATATGTGGGACATTCATCACTATAAGGATTAAAGTAAAAAAGGCTGTTACCAACTGTACCAAGCCTGCCCCCATTAAGCGCCCAATCGGCAATTTCATATTGAATTGGATCAGGAGTCATATTAAAAACATTTTGCGGATTATATGCACCATTGATATAGTCGTGATAGCAGGTGAACTGTCTGTCTTGGGTCAGTATCTTTCTTACATCCCCGCCATTACTGGTTCTGGCAAATTCGCCGTAAGGAACCTGCGCCCTGTTCATTATCAGAGTAGCTATTGCACGCATACCGTCCTCGCCCTCTGATTCAGCCTCACACTTTAGCATACGGGCAAAAAGTTCCCTTGTATCCATAGCCATAATATCACCTCAATCATCACCATATATTATGCTGATGATTTTTTAATGACACAAATAAAAAGCAAGAGGCTATCCTTTTGGACAGCCTCTGTTTTAGTTTAAAAAATATTCAGTTTTTGATTAATCTACTGTTGGATAGTAAAAATCTTCTGCTATGTACTTTTGCAGATAAGTTACATCCTTAATGTTAACTTCTCCGTCATAATTTATGTCTGCATTTTTCAGTTGCATGTCAGTGAGTTCTTCGCTATTATTAAGATATTTTTGAAGTAAAGTTGCGTCCTGAATATTCACCTCTTCATCTCCGTT
>JAXESA010000225.1:0-4959 GCA_034116205.1 Ruminococcus sp.
CCAAGGTCGCCCTTGTTCTCCACACCTTTTTGGCGTTTTTAGGTAATTTTTGAGTCATCGGTTTCTCCTGTACAGTAGTATACACATATCTATTATATATAATTTAAAACGACTTGACAAGTTGACAAATATAAAGTAAAATATTACAAGGAAAATCAAGGGCATTTTCCAAAAATTAGAAAATTTCAAAGAACAAAAGCGTTGATCGGGAGAAGTAGATTGCTGTGGTATTTTCAGAGAACTGTCGGGTGGTGCAAGGCAGTAGTGCAGGCATTTGAAAGTAGCCCGTTAGCTTAACAGCCTAAAGCTTTGGCAATTAAGCTGTTACGCCTGTCCTGCGTTATCGGGACAACATTCGGAATTTTTCCCGATGTATAATAAGGCTGTATTTATTAAACAGCGAATTAGAGTGGTACCACGGGGTGTTTGCTTCGTCTCTTGCTGAGGCGGAGTTTTTTATTTTATGTTTTTGTTTCATTAATCCGTTAATGAGAAGATATTATGAAAGAAGGATGGGGAATTATGTTACTTACAGGTGCAGATATTATTTGTGAATGTTTGCTTGAACAGGGGGTTGACACAGTGTTTGGTTATCCGGGAGGAGCCGCACTGAATACATATGACGCTCTATATAAATACAGGGATAAGATCACACATATACTTACTGCTCACGAGCAGGGTGCTTCCCACGCCGCGGACGGATATGCTCGTTCAACAGGCAAGGTTGGAGTTGTATTTTCAACCTCCGGCCCCGGAGCCACAAACCTTGTTACAGGACTTGCCACAGCAAATATCGACTCTATTCCCGTAGTTGCAATCTGCGGAAATGTTCAGAGGGATTTGCTTGGCAGAGATGCCTTTCAGGAGGTTGACATTGTCAGTGTTGTAAAGCCCATTACAAAAGCATCTTTCCTTGTTATGGAGATGGAGGATTTAGCTCCAACAATACGTAAGGCTTTTGAGATTGCCCAAAGCGGAAGAAAAGGTCCTGTTCTCATTGATGTTCCAAAGGACATAACTGCAATGAAGTGTGAATACACAAGGCAGGATAAGGTTCAGGTTAAGAACGACTGTAATGTTAAAGACAGCGTAATCAAAGAGGCACAGCAGTTAATCAGCGAGTCAAAAAGACCTATTATCTATGCCGGTGGTGGAATAATCTCTGCTAACGCAAGCAAGGAATTTGTAAAGCTTGCAGAACTTATAGATGCTCCTGTTTGCTGTTCTCTTATGGGTCTTGGTTGTATGCCTGCCGACCACCCTCTCTTTGTGGGAAATATCGGTATGCACGGCGGATATGAAACAGGTAAGGCTACCGATAATGCAGACTTAATTATCGCCTGCGGTGCAAGATTCTCCGACCGAGTTGCAGGTGACAGAGAAAAGTTCGGTGAGCAGGCTAAGATTATCCATATGGATATTGACGAAAATGAAATTCAGAAGAATGTTAAGGTTGATAACTGGATTGTGGGTGACCTTAAAGATACCATAGTTAAGCTTTGTGACGGAATTGAGCAAAAGGATAATTCCCCATGGATTAAAGAGATAACAGACTGGAAACAGCAGGTTACAATCAGTGGTGTTAATAAAGACGGCTACTGCCATCCGTATCAGATTTTAGACGCAATTAATGAGATTAAGCAGAGGAATGACATTGTGGCAACCGATGTTGGACAGCATCAGATGTGGGTTGCACAGAGGACAGAATTTTTTGAACCTCGTACTTTCCTTACATCAGGCGGTCTTGGTACAATGGGCTTTGGACTTGGTGCTTCAATCGGCGCAAGTATGGCTAACAAGGATAAGAGGGTTTTCCTTGTAACAGGTGACGGTTCATTCCATATGAACATCAACGAGCTTGTGACCCTTAAGTCCTACAATATTCCTGTTGTAGTAGTTGTTATGAACAACTCTGTGCTTGGTATGGTTCGCCAGTGGCAAAAGCTGTTTTACAACAACCATTTCTCACAGACAGACCCGCACCGTGCAACTGACTTTGTAGAGGTTGCAAAGGGCTACGGACTTAAGGGAATGAGAATTACAAAGCCGGAGGAAATTTCCTCCGTACTAAAGAAGGCTTACGATATGAATGAGCCTGTTGTGGTTGACTGTGTAATCAGCCCTGATGAGAATGTTCTGCCAATGATTCCTCCGGGAAAAACAGCTGATGACATTATTACAGCTATGGACTGATTTACCTATTAGTACCGGTTGACAAAAACTCAAAATTTATTGTATAATGACTAAGATGAATATTTGATAACAAGACACAGGCGTCCACTTTACGGACGCCTGTTTTGTTGTGGTTATTTGTCATATTTATTGATATGAAATAATAAATATATATTATACATATTTTTGTATATTGCCATTACTTTAAATTTATGTTATAATATCGCTATTATTTTAACATATAACAAGAAAAATATACCCTTTGAGGAAGTGATTGAATGAAAAGATATAGCGACCTAACACCTGAAATCGTTGAGCTTAGTCAGCTTTGTTGCAAGAACGGATATATTGACCCCGAATACTACACAAAGTACGAGGTTAAGAGGGGCTTGCGTGATGCAGACGGCAAGGGTGTTCTTACAGGCCTTACCGAAATATCTGAGGTTACCTCTGTAACCCACAAGGATGGCAAGAGAATTTCCATTCCCGGTGAGTTATATTACAGAGGATATAGCATAGAAGATTTAGTCAAGGGATTTATCCATGACGAACACTATGGCTTTGAGGAAATTACCTATCTTCTTCTTACAGGCGAATTGCCCAACAAGGAGCAGTTTGATAAGTTTAATAATCTCCTTAGCTATTACAGAACCCTGCCTGACTCTTTTGTTCGTGACATTATTATGAAGGCACCTTCAAGAAATATTATGAACGCTTTGGCAAAGGAAGTTCTCACCCTTTATAGCTATGACGAAAAGGCAGAGGATACATCTGTTCCAAATGTTCTCCGACAGTGCTTGCAACTCATTGCACTTCTGCCTGTTTTGGCGGTTTACAGCTACCAGGCATTTAACTACTTCCACAACAAGCAGAGCCTGTTTATACATTCCCCCCAGATGGGACTTTCCACAGCGGAGAATATTCTGTATATGCTCCGTCCCGACAGCCAGTACACAAAGCTGGAGGCAAAGCTCCTTGATATGGCCCTTGTACTTCACGCTGAGCATGGTGGTGGTAATAACTCTACATTTACAACCCATGTTGTAACTTCTTCCGGCACAGACACCTACTCTGCTATTGCGGCGGCTCTCTGTTCCCTTAAGGGACCAAAGCACGGTGGTGCAAACATCAAGGTTGTAAAGATGTTTAACCATATAAAGAAAAATGTTACCGACTATAATGACAAAGACCAAATTAGGGCATACCTTACAAGAATTCTTGACAAAGAGGCATTTGACAAAACGGGACTTATCTACGGTATGGGTCACGCTATTTATACTATCTCTGACCCAAGAGCAAGGGTGTTTAAGGGCTTTGTAAAATCCCTTTCAGAAGAAAAGGGCAGACAGGCAGAGTATCAGCTATACTGCAATGTTGAAGAAATTGCCGCAGAGCTTATTATGGAAAGAAGAAAGACCGACAAGAAAATTTCTGCCAATGTTGATTTTTACAGCGGTTTTGTTTACAGTATGCTTGATTTGCCAACAAAGCTGTTTACTCCGCTTTTTGCTATTGCAAGAGTAAGCGGTTGGTCTGCACACAGAATTGAGGAGCTTGTCAACCCAAGCAAGATTATCCGTCCTGCATACAGAAATGTTCACGACAGAGTTGAGTATGTTCATATGGACGACCGTAAATAAAATTTGTGGTATAAAAACGAGCCAAGAGGTTAAAACCTCTTGGCTCTTGCTTTATGGTTTCTATATTCAAATACAGGAGTAGATGAGTTGTTGAATAAGATGTCACGGTGCCTTGATTTTTTGTGTATTCAGCAGACACAGGTAGGTAAGGCAGGAGTGGGCAAACATTGCACAGGAATTTTCTGCATTTCCCTGTGAAAGGAGTGAGGAAATGTCAATACCGCTTACAAGAAAATTGCTAATGGGAGCGAAGGAGGAAAGCTTTGTGGCAAGGAGGGTTATTCCGGCGTCAAAGCTGTTATTGTCGGTAAAAACATCGCATATTGTCTGAAAGTAATCGTAAAGGGTCAGGTAGCTTTCATCTACAAGATACCCCTTGTTGTAGTATTCGTATGGGTTTGAGGCAAGCCTTAGTGCTGTATCGGTAAAGGTGTCAACCATTTCACCGCAATCCCTGAAGGTGACAAAGTCAATGTCGGTTAGTTCTTTAAAGGATTTTTTCAGCTTTTTATAATTAATCTCCTGTGTTTTAAAGCGGATGGTGTTTCCATAGCGGTTGTAGCCCCATTCCCTTAGGGGACAATGGGTGATAAAGTCATCCTCATATACAAAGTTGTAAATATTGCAGAATCTATGACTGTAAACCTCGTCTTTGGTGGTGACATTGGGACTGGCAAAGGTGTAGGCAAAGACATTTTCTCTTCCTGATTTAATAAGGTCGGAGGCAAGAAGATTACTTAATGCACCTCCACGAGAGTGACCTGTGAAAAGCAGACGATAATCTGACTGAATATAGTCATTGAGAAGAGGTTTTAAAAATTTTACGGTGTCATAGTAGCCCTGATGTGTATCCTCAATGCCTGTGCGAAAATTGTTGTACCATTCTTCTCCCTCAGTTCCCCTTATGATAATAAACAGGTTTTTCCCTTTTCGGGCTATACAAACAGATGCCGTATTTTCTGACGGAGGAGAATATAAGGCTTTTATGTCGGTAAACTCAGCATCAGCTAAAGCTTTCTTCAAAATTTCTTCGTCATAACTGCAACAGCACAGTGTACAGCACAGCCTTGCCAAATTCAAATCCAGCATTTCGTTTCGTAAGTAATCATCGCTGTAAACAACGGGAACGGTCATATTGTTTTTACAG
>JAXESA010000226.1:0-7495 GCA_034116205.1 Ruminococcus sp.
GTTGTTGCCGGTGTTCGTACACCATCTCCAATCGCAAAGCTTCAGGAAGTTATGCCGGAGGTTTACAACCAGTTTGTTGACATCTGCTCAACTCTTGAAAATCACTACAGAGATATGCAGGATATGGAGTTCACTATTGAAGATAAGAAGCTCTATATGCTCCAGACAAGAAACGGTAAGAGAACAGCTAAGGCTGCTCTTAAGATTGCTTGTGACTTAGTTGACGAAAAGATGATCACTGAGGAAGAAGCAGTTGCAATGATCGACCCAAGAAACCTTGACACACTTCTTCACCCACAGTTTGACGCTGCTGCTCTTAAGGCTGCATCTCCAATCGGTAAGGCTCTTCCTGCTTCTCCGGGTGCTGCTTGCGGTAAGGTAGTATTCACAGCTGATGACGCTGTTGAATGGGCTGCTAAGGGTGAAAAGGTTGTTCTTGTTAGACTTGAAACTTCCCCAGAAGATATTACAGGTATGAAGAGTGCTGAGGGTATCCTCACAGTTCGTGGCGGTATGACATCTCACGCAGCTGTTGTTGCTCGTGGTATGGGTACTTGCTGTGTATCCGGTTGCTCCGAAATCAAGATGGACGAGGACAACAAGGTATTTACACTTGCAGGCAAGGAATTCCACGAGGGCGATCCAATTTCCCTTGACGGTTCAACAGGTAACATTTACGACGGTATTATCCCAACAGTTCCTGCTTCTGTTGAAGGTGAATTCGGCAGAATCATGGCTTGGGCTGACAAGTACAGAACTCTTAAGGTAAGAACAAACGCTGATACACCAGAGGACGCTAAGAGAGCAAGAGAGCTTGGCGCAGAGGGTATTGGTCTTTGTCGTACAGAGCATATGTTCTTTGAAGAATCAAGAATTGCTGCATTCAGAGAAATGATTTGTGCAGATACAGTTGAAGAGAGAGAAGTTGCTCTCGACAAGATTATGCCATATCAGCAGAGTGACTTTGAGGCTCTTTATGAGGCACTTGAAGGTAACCCAGTTACAATTCGTTTCCTCGATCCTCCACTTCACGAATTCGTTCCAACTGAAGAAGCTGACATTGAGGCTCTTGCTAAGGCACAGGGCAAGCCAGTTGCTGACATCAAGGCTATCATCGACAGCCTCCACGAATTCAACCCAATGATGGGTCACCGTGGTTGTCGTCTTGCAGTAACATATCCTGAAATTGCTAAGATGCAGACAAAGGCAGTTATCCGTGCTGCTCTTAAGGTTTCCGCTGCACATCCGGACTGGAACCTTGTTCCTGAGATTATGATTCCACTTGTTGGCGATACTAAGGAGCTTAAGTTCGTTAAGAAGGTTGTTGTTGAAACAGCAGACGCAGAAATTGCTGCTGCAGGTTCAGACCTCAAGTACGAAGTTGGTACAATGATCGAAATTCCAAGAGCTGCTCTTACAGCTGACGAAATCGCAACAGAGGCTGAATTCTTCTGCTTCGGTACAAACGACCTTACACAGATGACATTCGGTTTCTCCAGAGACGATGCCGGTAAGTTCCTTGAGGCTTACTATGACAACAAGATTTACGAGAACGATCCATTTGCAAAGCTTGACCAGACAGGCGTTGGCAAGCTGATGGAAATGGCTGTTAAGATGGGTAAGGAAGTTAGACCTACTATGCACTGCGGTATCTGCGGTGAACACGGTGGTGACCCAACATCTGTTGAGTTCTGCCACAAGATTGGTCTTGACTATGTATCCTGCTCACCATTCAGAGTTCCAATCGCAAGACTTGCTGCTGCTCAGGCTGCAATCGCAGACAAGAAGTAATAAGCAAACAGTTGTAAATATATCCCCTGTCATTCGGCAGGGGGATTTTTGTGTGGTTTTTTGAAATTTATTATTGCGGTTATGTTTAAAAAGAATTACATTTACAAATTTCCTTTTATATAATCTTCTATTGCAATACGGTACATATATAAAAATTACAACGAAAATTTGTTGTTCAGCTACACTTTTTACGACGAAAATATGTTGGATACCTACACTTTTTACAACTAAAAAGTGTAGCAACTGCAAATAGACATATGATTATCCCCCTGCCATATGGTAGGGGGATTTTGTGTATTGATGATTAATTTTTGCTTATGAGCACATATAAATCAACCATTATATGCTGACCAAGAATTTGAGGAATAGCTGTAAATCTGGTTGTTGCCCGGTATTGTTAAATTTCCTGTTTGAGTACCGCTTCCGTTGTTGAATATGATGTTTTCGTATGAGCTGTCAATGGTAATCTTGTAAATAGTTCCGCTGACCTTTGTCATACTTTCGCCGGGCCAGGAGTTGTTTGTTCCCCCTGTCCACATATAAGCCTTAACAGTTGACCAGTTTGATGTGTTATTAAAGTAAACAGTTACTGTTGTATCACCGCCGCCGGACACATCACCTGCAATCGCCTTTAGGGTATCAAGCTTTGAGCTTAATGAATTGTAGTGTGCCAAAGCGTCACTGCCGGAGAAGGAACTGCTGTTAGCAAGACAGTAGCGATATTCTTTTTTAACAGCCATATACTGGTCGTAGGAGCTGTAGGTATATTTACTGCTTAAGTAATTTCCAACAGTTGTCATAAGTGTGCTAAGGTCATCTGATGAAGAACCTGACGCAACTAATGTGTTTGACTTAGCATTTCCTTTCAAAACAGCCTTTTGAATAGATGTAACATCACTAATTCTAACTCTTCCGTCACCGTTGTGGTCAGCCAAAGCAATTTGTTCATCAGTTAAAGTTTTTTTGCGGGAAATATACTTTTGAATTACTGTGGCATCCTGAACATCAATAACGCCATCCATATTAACATCACCTATAGCAAACAGGGTTTTGCTTTCCCCTGTTGCGGTGATTACAATGTTGCCTGTTACGCTTGGAATATCAATGGTAAAGCTCTGGTTAACATCACTACCGGCAGAAGTTACAACGGATGAAGTGATGTCTGTTCCGCCCATTGTTACCTTGACGGTCTTTGTGTATTTCACTGTTGAAGAAGGAGTCATACCTGATGTATCGGAAAGCAGACATTGGTATCTGCTGTTGGCAACAATTCTCTTTGAGGAGTTGCTTGACTTAAGGTAAGCAGAGCTGTCTATGTTGTAAGTGATAGAATACTCCTGTGCCGGAGCAGTAGTAGTTGTTGTAGCCTTTGTTGTAGATGTGGTGGTAGCTGTTGTAGTGGAAGTAGTAGTAGGCTTTGTTGTAGCTGTTGTAGTGCTTGTTGGTGTTATCGGGCCGGCTGAACCGCAGCCCTCAACAATGTAAGTTGTCTTTGGGTCAACTAAATTATAGTACAGGTTTGCACCGTTGCATATAATGTAGTCACCATAGGAATCAACAAAGTAACCCTCTGTTTCATCCTCTCTGTTTGTTCTGTCCATATTTCCCAAATGAGGAGTTTTTGATAGTGGCTTTCTTATTCCACCGACTGAGGAATTGTGAACCATCTTTGCAGTTGATTTTCCTGCTGATGTGTCGTAGTCCATATAATTGAACTGTGCCCCAAAGTAGATGTGTGTGTGGCCACAGAAGAACATAACATTAGGATTGTCGTACAAAATCTGCTGGAGCTGTTTGTTGCCGGAGTAGTCCAGCCCTAAAGGAATATCGTAATATGGGTCATTTGCGTCATCACCTACACCCCACTTCCAAAAACCTGCGTGTTCATAGATGTAGATATTGTGACCGTCGTTTTTATACTTGTTCAGCAAGTTCTTTACCCAGTTCAACTGGGTTGTGGAAAATTCATCACTATTTTTGGGGTTAAAGTTGTTTTCAATAGACATTATGATGAAGTGGTCCCCTGTTTTCGGCTCGTCAAAAGTATAGTAGGCTTTGTCTGACTTTAGGCTTTCTTCATCACACATAAGTCCCGTTGCCTTTACAAATGCACTAATCGCAGTTGACTTTGAAGTCCACATCTCGTGGTTTCCTATTGACTCGTAAATAGGGTTGCAGTAGTCGCTTTCAGCCAAAACCTTTTGATAACTTTTCCATTCGGAAACATAGTTATTCTCGGAGTTACCGTTTTGGTTATTGATATTATCTCCGCCTGTTACAATAAAGTCAAGGTTTCTGGCGGCGGCGCTGTCAAGAGCCTTTCGCCAATGCACCTCGTCATATGGATATTTGCCACTTCCGTAGCCGTCGTTGGCAATATGAATATCACTGTATGAACCAAAGGAATACTGTTTCTCACTGCCGGAATGAGGGAACTGCTTATTTTTTGGTATGCTATACACAGCGTCTGCCTTTGAAACTGATTTATCAGTTGGCTCTGACGACGACTTAAATGCAACTATCTTTGTAGCATCTGCCGGAATAGCTGTTTGGGTGTACATCTTTGTTGATACACCCGAGGTTGTAACTGAAAGCTTGTCAATGGGGTAATAGCCCTCAAGCGCCTTGCTGTCGTTAGCCCAATAGAGGTAGTAGCTTCCTGTACTGTTGCTGTCGTTTGCCTTCACGGTAATTGTACCCTCTGCAAAGCCTGCTTTGCTTTTATCATCACCTGTAAAGCTATAGGAAATACCTGCGGACGCACCGCTTGAATACATATCCGACGATTGTGCAAAGACAGATGTGGAAATAAGCATTGTACTAACCAATACCGAAAGTATTACAAAGCAAGAAAGAAGTTTGTGTGAAAAATGTTTATTCGCTTTCATAGTAAGCCTCCCGAAAGCTATTCTTTATGCCAGAGGAATGTTGTAGATTTTCTTGTCCAATCCGCCTGTTTCTTTGTACTTAAAAGTAACTGTCATAAGTCCCATTGTTGAGTCGGTCTGTGCTGTTCCAAGTTCAACATCAACAATTTCAACTTCTTTTACCTGACTTTCTACTGCTGAGACAATTTCTTTTTCAACCTTTTCTTCTACATCAGCGGTCATTTTGTTGCCGTTTTCAGCAATAATTTTAAGTGTGTCACTACCTGTTGTTTTGCCGTCCTCTGTTCTCTTTTTGCTTGCAATAGCGAAGTAAACATTGTTTTCTATTTCAGCAAAATTTTCCGGAAAAGAGTTTTCGTCAACACTTGGCTGAGAAACTGTTGTTGCCTGGACAGCATTGTTGTTTACACTTACATTCTGTCCTTCACTTACATAGTTACCCTGAGGGGTTGCTTCGGACTGTTCATCACCACATCCGGCTAAAGATGCAAATGATAGAACAGCTACCGCAGAGAGCAAAATTGATATAATTCTTGTTGTTTTCATTTGATTAATTTCCTTTCAAATAATTTCATAATGTTTGTGTAAATACACTTTGCAACACATACAATGATAACACAAAACGGTATTTATTTCTATTAATTTAGACTTTATTATTGCACAAAATTTTATTCATAGATTTAGGCAAAATAAACTAACTCCCAGTTATTTTTAACAAAAACTTAGTCCTTAATTTGTAACAAAACATAAAAAGGGAACGGATTAACCGTTCCCAAAAAACCATATTAAGAGCCTGCTGACTCGTATTTCTTAATGCCTCGGTTCCAAACCAAGACAGAAACAACAAACAGCAGTGATGAAACAAGTATTGTTCCAAGTATGCAAAACAGTCCATCCTCCCCACGCAAAAAGTAGCTTGCGGGATAGTAGGCTGTAAATGCAAAAGGAATAATATAGGTGATAATAACCTTAATAAAATTGTTGTAAATTGTAACAGGATACTTTGAAAAGTCACTGCTCATATAGAACATATGGGTGATGTGTCCGCTTTGCTTTGTCCAAAAAGAAATTGCTGATGTTACTATCTTGATAGCTGTATAAATAATAACAGCAAAAGGAACAAGTAAAAGCAGTACAAATACTCTGTGCCAAACAATATCTGCACCAATCTGAACAAGACTATATGCAATGAGTATGATACCCATTATCAGTTCACCAAAGGCGTCAATCTGAAATTTTTCAACTGTAACATAGAAAAGGCTGTTGATAGGTCTTGTAAGGTACTTATCAAAGTCACCTTTTCGTACGATATTGTATCCAACCATCCACAGATTGTCAAAGAACATATGGTCAATCGCCTTTGGTATCAGGCTGAAACCATAGATAAACAAAATCTCGTTAAATGTCCAGCCTGCTAAATCGGGAATCTGACTAAAGATAATTCCGATAAACAGAATTTCAAGGGCCTGACTTAAAAGAAAGCCCACAGCACCTATAATAAAGTCAACTTTGTATTCCATAAGCCTTTTAAGGTATTGGGAGATAAAAATTCGATGAAGTCTTAATGCTCTTTTCATTTTATCAACCTCCCTGTAAGCAAAGGTGCTTCATTGCACTCTTCCAAAGCAATTTGGAAACTACAACAAAGAACACAAGCCAAAATACTTGAAGTGCCATTGAGAACACAATTTGTGAACCAGTGTATATTTCCATATATATCATAACTGGGGTGTAGGAAAGACTGGCAAAAGGCAGGTACGTCAGCACAATTCTAAGTGCATCCGGCATAAATGCAAGGGGTATTGTTGCACCTGACAGGAAGTTTACAATAACATTTTTGATTAGATTTGTTCCCCAAAGGTTTGTCAGGAAAAATGCCAAAAAACCGTAGCATACATTAAAGTAGAAATTAATTAGGTATGCAAGTTGCAGTGAAACAAAGAACAATAAAAAGTACCAAATGTTAAAGCAAACACCACCTGTTGCAACGAACCTGTAAATTTCCACTCCCAAAACAATAGGGAAAAACATTATGGTATAATTCATCACCTTGTTGCCAAGCTCCTGAAACAGAAAGCACATATCAAAGGAGCAGGGCTTTATCAGCCTCATAGTAACTGAACCATCTACTATTTCTTCACCAAGGGCAAATGCTCCGTCACTAAAGGACAAATACCCTGTCAGGAAAGAAATGAACACATATACTATCATATTCTCCATAGTAAAACCCATAAAGGTTTCACCGCCTGAAGAACTAAAAACTGCTTTCCACACAAAGAACATTACAAAGCACTTGAAAATTTCTCCAAGCATAAAAAATATAAAATTTGCCCTGTAAGCCATAGAGCTTTGAAGTCCTGCTCTGGAAAACGGAAGGTATGTACGAATAAACTTTTTCATTACACACCATCCTTATATATTCGGCGGATAATCTCCTCAATATCTGCATCCTTAACATTGATGTCACGAACATCAATTTTGCCAAGGGTATATTTGAGAATATCCTGAACAGATGCCTTTTGACTGTTGAAACGAACAGTAGCCTGTACCCCCTGACACTTTATAGACAGATCGTCCTCATCAAGGTTAAATGCAGAGGCATAGTCAAGGGCAGAAATATTGCCCTCGTCCTTCATTTCAAATGCCAGTTCACGCATCTGACCGAATTTGTGCTTAAGGTTGTTAATCTGGCCATCATAGACCAGTTTTCCTTTGTCAATCATTACTATTCTTTTGCAGAGTAGCTCAATGTCGGATAAATCGTGGGTAGTCAAAATGACAGTTGTGCCTTGCTCTGCGTTAATCTTTTGAATAGC
>JAXESA010000227.1:0-5016 GCA_034116205.1 Ruminococcus sp.
ACAGAATTGATAAATTCTACGAGCCGGTTGATGCCCCACAGACTAAATCCGGTGGTAAGCCTTTTGTTCCGGGTGAGTTTTAATGCCTGAGATTAAGCTAAGACCCTATCAGCAGGAGGCAAAGGATCGTGTCTTTGATAAGTGGGAAAGTGGGGATAAAAATACTCTTGTTGTACTCCCGACAGGTTGTGGAAAGACAATAGTATTTGCAAAAATCACAGAGGATTGTGTAAGACACGGTGAAAGGGTTTTAATTCTTGCCCATAGAGGTGAATTGCTCCAACAGGCGGCAGACAAGATATATAAATCCACAGGTCTTAAAAGTGCTGTTGAAAAGGCAGAAGACTCCTGTATAGACAGTTGGTACAGGGTGGTTGTTGGTTCTGTTCAGACATTAATGAGAGAAAAAAGGCTTAGTCAGTTTGATACAGATTATTTTGATAAAATCATAATTGACGAAGCTCACCATGTTATTTCTGACAGTTATCAAAGAATCCTTGACTACTTTTCAAGTGCCAAGGTTCTTGGTGTGACAGCCACCCCTGACAGGGGAGATATGAAAAATTTAGGACAGGTGTTTGACAGTCTTGCCTATGAATACACTCTCCCACAGGCTATAAAAGAGGGATACCTAACCCCTATTAAGGCTGTGACAATACCTCTGACTTTGGATTTGTCAGGAGTATCTACACAGGCAGGAGATTTTAAAGCAAGTGACATTGACACAGCACTTGACCCGTATTTGTACCAAATTGCACAAGAAATGAAGAAATATTGCAGTGACAGAAAAACCGTTGTGTTTCTCCCTCTTGTTAAAACATCACAAAAATTCAAAGATATTTTGAATAACCAAGGTTTTAACGCCGCCGAAGTCAACGGTAACAGTTCAGACAGGGCAGAAGTCCTTGCAGACTTTGACAACGGAAAATACAATGTGCTTTGCAATTCAATGCTCCTGACAGAGGGGTGGGATTGTCCGTCAGTTGATTGTATTATTGTCCTCCGTCCTACAAAGGTAAGAGGACTTTATTGTCAAATGGTAGGCAGAGGTACAAGGCTTTGCGAGGGTAAAAAGGACTTGTTATTGCTTGACTTCCTATGGCACACAGAACGCCACGAATTATGCAGACCTGCACATCTTATATGTACATCTGATGAAGTTGCCAAAACAATGACGGACAATCTTGCAGAAAATGCCGGGTGTCCGGTTGATATTGAAGAAGCGGAACAAAAAGCCTCGGAAGATGTAATTGAACAAAGAGAACAGGCACTTGCTGAACAGTTGCAGAAGATGAAAACAAGGAAAAGAAAGCTTGTTGACCCGTTACAGTTTGAAATGTCAATACAGGCTGAGGATTTATCCTCATATGTACCGTCCTTTGGCTGGGAGATGTCATCGCCGACAAAGAATCAGATTTCAACACTTGAAAAGTTAGGTATCTTCCCGGATGAAATCGAAAATGCCGGTAAAGCTACTATGTTGATTGAAAGGTTAAGCAAAAGGAGAAAAGCCGGTCTTACTACTCCAAAGCAGATAAGATTTTTGGAGCAAAAAGGCTTTAAGCATGTTGGAACATGGAAGTTTGAAAATGCAAAAAGTTTGATTGACAGAATTGCGGCTAACGGTTGGCATATACCAAGGGGCATTAATCCCGAAAGTTACAGGGAAGGTGAATAATTTATGGATAATAAATTGAATTTATTAGAATTAATTAAATATATTGACCCTGCAAGATGTGACTATCAGGAATGGCTAAATGTCGGTATGGCTCTAAAATATGAGGGTTACGACTGCCTTGCCTGGGACGAATGGAGCAGTAAAGATGCCGAAAGGTACCATAGCGGAGAATGTCAAAGGAAATGGGATACCTTCAACGGCAATTCTTCCCCTGTTACCGGCGGAACTATATATCAGATGGCTTGTGACTTCGGTTACAAACCATCTGCCGGCGCTCTTGATGAAGCAATGAACTGGGATGATGAAATTAACAGCGACCCTCTAAAGGTTATTAACGGCATTGAGATACAGGAGCTTAAAATCCCTGAACAATGGCACCCAAAACAGCAGATTATAAAATACCTTGAAACACTGTTTGACGCTGACGATAATGTTGGTTATGTCACAGAATGTTGGAAAACTGCTGACGGAAAGTATTTGCCTACAAAGGGAAACTATGACCGCACAGCAGGACAGCTTATAGAGGAACTGTCAAAATTAACTGATGATGATATTGGTGCTGTGTTTGGAGATTACAATGAGGATGTTGGGGCCTGGATTAGGTTCAATCCTTTAGACGGTAAAGGTATTAAGAATGATAATGTTACAGATTTCCGTTATGCCCTCGTTGAATCAGACAGCACATCCATTGAAGAACAGAACACTATTATTCGTGAACTTGAACTTCCTGTTGCCTGTCTTGTATATTCCGGTGGTAAATCTGTCCACGCTATTGTTAAGATAGACGCAACCAATAAAGACGAATACAGCAAAAGGGTGAGTTACCTATATGGCGTATGTGCAAAGAACGGACTTGCGATAGATAAGCAAAATAGAAATCCATCAAGATTAAGCCGTATGCCGGGTGTTGTGCGCAAGGGCAAAAAGCAATATCTTCTTGATACAAATATCGGAAAAGAAAACTGGGCGGAATGGTTTGAATGGATTGAAAGCATTAACGACGATCTTCCTGACCCTGAAAATCTTACTGAGGTATTCGATAATCTGCCGGATCTATCTCCTCCACTTATTGAAAATGTACTCAGGCAAGGTCACAAAATGCTTATTGCAGGACCGTCAAAGGCAGGCAAGTCTTTTGCTCTTATAGAACTGACTATTGCTATTGCAGAGGGTAGAAAATGGCTTGGGTTTGATTGTACACAGGGTAAGGTTATGTATGTGAACCTTGAGCTTGACAAACCAAGTTGTTTACACAGATTCTATGATGTTTATAAAAAACTTAATTGGAAGTTCAACAACACAGGCAATATTGACATTTGGAATTTGAGAGGTAAAGCCTCGCCTATGGATAAGCTTGCACCAAAGCTAATCAGGAGAGCGAAAAAGAGAAATTATATTGCAATCATCATTGACCCTATATACAAGGTGCTTACAGGGGACGAAAACAGTGCAGAACAGATGTCTAAATTCTGCAACGAGTTTGACAAAATCTGTTCAGAGCTTGGCTGTGCAGTAATCTACTGCCACCACCATTCAAAGGGTGAACAGGGCACAAAAAAGTCAATGGACAGAGCCTCCGGCTCCGGTGTTTTCGCTCGTGACCCTGACGCTATGATTGACCTTACGGAGATTGAACTTAACGAAAACCTAGTCAGGTTGCAGGAGCAGAAATCGTAATGTGCAGTGTATTTCAAATATATAAAAAGGTTTGTAAATGATATTGACGAGGCAGTGTCGCAGGACGATTTGGAAAGTGCATACAATATGCGTAAAATCGCCGAGGAAACGCTCCCTAAGAATACTTTAGACTTGGCAAGGGAAGAGTATCAAAATTCAAGAAAAACGATACAGAGCCAATCTGCATGGCAAATTGAGGGTACTCTAAGAGAATTTCCTAAGTTCAAGCCTATCTATTGTTGGTTTGATTATCCTATTCACAAAATAGACGATACAGGAATTTTAAAGGATGTTACTGATAATTTGAATTCAAAAAATTCTAACTGGAAAAAGAATTTTAGCAATAAAAAAAGTACTAAGAAGAAAGCTGAAGATAGTCAAAACTCAATCGAACAAAGTTTTACAAGTCTATCAACTTTGAATGATTCCGATACTGTAACAGTAAAAGAAATGGCTGAAAGTATGGGTGTGAGTGAAAAGACTGTAAGAAGAAAAATAGAGAAAGCAACAGGTTTTTCTGTTGATAACGGTATTATCAGCAGGGACAATTAATCGAATTTGTCCCTTAAAAACAGCATAGGGACAGGGACAAATATTCGAGAATGTCCCTTAGACAGGCGAGGGACAAGGGACAATTATTCGACTTTGACCCTGTCCCTTAGAGGGACATTTTCGATTAAATTATTCGATTTTGTCCCTGGGACAAGGGACAGGGACAACTATATATATTCTATATATATAAAGGGGATTTAATTACCCCTTTATATATAGACAAGAATATAAACCTCGAACAAGAAAGTTTTAAATTAAAAGTTTTATAAAGAAAGGTTTTTAGTAATGGAAAAAATAACTGAATTTTTTATGGCTATGGAACCGCCAACGGTTACCCACCAGGAAAAGAAAATAAGCTACATACACGGTAAGCCGATTTTTTATGAGGCTCCTGACCTTAAGGACGCAAGGGCAAAACTTGAGGCACATCTGAGTAAGCATATCCCAAAGGAGTGTTTTACAACCGGGGTTCAGCTGATAACAAAATGGTGTTTCCCGGTAAAGGGTAAACATTCTGACGGTGATTACCGTATCACTAAACCCGACACAGATAATTTGCAAAAGCTCCTGAAGGATGTGATGACAAAACTTCATTTTTGGACAGATGACGCTTTGGTTTGCTCCGAACATATCGAAAAGTTTTGGGCGGACATACCGGGCATTTACATCAAAATAAGGGAGTTGCCTGTCAATGGACATTTCTCAAGTTAAGAAATATTTGAATAGGCAAGTAAGTTATAAGGGAAGTCTTTATAACTTGGTTGGTTGTATTATCAGACGAAGTACAAAAGAAAACAAGTTTATATATCAAGCTGAACTACAAGACAGTTTAGCTACAAATTCTTTAGTGGTATGTAAACTTGATGATGTTGAAATAAGGAGTAACAATAATGGAAATTAAGAGAGTATGTGCAGTATGTGGAAATGAGTTTACTGCAAGAAACCACAATGTAAAGTATTGCAGTTATGAGTGTGTAAAGACACACAACAGAGTGAAGAACCAAAGGCTAAGGCAAGAACAAGCTAAAACACCAAAGCAGTCAAGAGAACATAACCTTAACCGTACTTTGTATAATTTACATAAGTACAACGAAGAAAACGGTACAAGG
>JAXESA010000228.1:0-6069 GCA_034116205.1 Ruminococcus sp.
ACAAAGAAGAAGCAGAATATATGCTTATGTCAATAATTAAAAAGCTAAGGAAGAAAGGAATTTTGAAATGAAAGTAGTATTAAAGCAGGATGTAAAGAATTTGGGAAAAAAGGGTGAGCTTGTAGAAACCTCTGACGGTTACGCAAGGAACTTCCTGTTTCCAAGAGGACTTGCGGCTCAGGCTGACAATCAGGCTATGAATGAGCTTAAGAATGCCGAAAGCAGTAAGCAGTTTAAGATTGATACAGAGATTAAAAAGGCAAACGCCAGCAAGGAAAAGCTGGAGGGCAAGGTGTTTGAGATGAAAGCCAAGGCAGGCTCAAACGGTCGTCTTTTTGGCTCTGTTACATCAAAGGAAATTTCTCAGGAAATAAAAAAGCAGTACAACATTATTGTTGACAAAAGAAAGGTGTCCCTTGATACTGACATCAAGGCATTTGGCACATACAATGCAAAGGTAAAGCTTTATAACGGTATTGTAGCAAACATAAAGGTAAAAGTTTCTGAAGCATAAGGTGTTATTATGGCAGATTTAGGTGTTGCAGGCGGATTTGATGGTATGAATTTACCATATAGTCCCGAGGCTGAACAGGCGTTGCTGGGTGCTATATTGATGGAACCCACCTGCATAGACAGGGTGATGGGCATTGTTCCAAGCCCCGACTATTTTTACATACAAACTCATAAGATAATTTACAGCAAAATGCTGGAGATGTTTACCGAGTCACGACCTCTTGACCTTGTTACACTCCTTGAGGCGGTAAAGGGCGAGAAGGACTATGACGAGGCAACAGGCAAAACCTACATTGTAAATCTTGCGGATAGCTGTCCATCCATCTCAAATGTGGAGGAGTACGCAAGGCTTGTTAGGGACAAGTATAGCCTTCGTCAGCTTATTACAGCCTCAAGGGATATAATAGAAACTGCCGGTGGTGGCGAGGTTGAGCCGGAAAGGCTCATTGACTCTGCAGAGCAGAAGATTTATGACATTCGACAGGGCAAGGCAGTTGACGGTCTTGAAAGGATAGACAGGGTAATCTACCAGACCTTTGACAGACTGGAAAAGCTGAGCAAAGAGGACGAGAACTTTAAGCCTGTGTCAACAGGAATTTCCGACCTTGATAGGGTTATCACAGGACTTAACAAGTCCGACCTTATCCTCCTTGCCGCCCGTCCCGGTATGGGTAAAACCTCATTTGCACTGAATATTGCCCGAAGTGTGGCAGTTCAAAGCAAAAAAAAGGTTGCATTCTTCTCCCTGGAAATGACAAAGGAACAGCTTGCATCCCGACTGCTTTCTGTTGAGGCACTTGTAGGTGGAGTAAAGCTCCGCACAGGCAAGCTGAATGACGAGGAGTGGCAGAGGATTATCTCAGCCAGTGATGTTCTTTCTAAAAGCGAGATTTACCTTGACGAAACATCAGGCATTACAGTTCCGGAAATGAAAGCAAAGCTACGAAGGCTAAGGGGTGTTGACCTTGTTATCATCGACTATTTACAGCTTATGAGCTCCGCAAAGGCTATTAACAACCGTGTGCAGGAAATTTCCGAAATCACACGAAACCTTAAGATTATGGCTAAGGACATCAATGTGCCTGTCATATGCCTTTCTCAGCTTTCCCGTGCAAGTGAACAGCGTCCCGACCACAAGCCAATGCTTTCCGATTTAAGGGATTCCGGTTCCATTGAGCAGGACGCAGACATTGTTCTGTTTTTGTACAGGGATGGATATTATGCAGATAAGGGAGAGGCAGGAGAAAATGCACAGGTTGACCTGAATTCCGCAGAGTGTATGGTGGCAAAAAACCGTCATGGTGAAACAAGCACCGTAAAGCTCCACTGGCAGGGCGAATTTATGCGTTTCTCCTCCATTGAAAAGAACTATGACTAATTTAATAAAACATACCATTGATGAATACGGTATGCTAGACAGGGGCGACACCGTAATTGTGGCGCTTTCAGGAGGGGCGGATTCCGTCTGCCTACTCCACAACCTTAACAGCATCAAGGACGAGCTTAGCCTAAAACTTATGGCGTGTCATGTAAACCACCATTTGCGTGGGGAAGAGTCCGACAGGGATATGAAGTTTTGTTGTGAGCTTTGCAGGCAGAACGATATAGAAATCTTTGTTAAGGAGTACGACATTGATGCCCTTTCAAAGGAAATGAGGCTGAGCCACGAGGAGTGCGGCAGAAAATTAAGATATGAGTATTTTAATTCTTTGGTAGAAAAATATAACTGTAAAATAGCCACAGCCCACAACGCAGACGACAATCTGGAAACTGTGGTTTACAATATGACAAGGGGAGCGTCATTAAGGGGGCTTTCCGGAATTCCAAGGGTGAGGGGCAGTATTATAAGACCTCTGATAAATTCCACAAGGGCAGAGATAGAGAACTACTGCAAGGCATATGGCCTTGTTTATGTTACTGACAGCACAAACCTTACGGACGAATACACAAGGAACAAAATAAGGCATAATGTTGTTCCTGTTTTGCGTGAGATTAACCCATCTGTTGAAAAGACAGTGCTAAATATGAACAGCACCCTTACAGAGATTGCAGAGTACCTGGAAAAAAGTGGTCAGCTATTGCTAAAAATTGCAAAAACAGGGGAGGGCTACCTTACAAATAAGCTAAAGGACGCAAACCCTGTTATCTTAAAAGAGGCTGTGGCTATCCTCTTCAAGGAAAACGGTTTTTCCTCCTACACAAGAAAGCATATTGAAGAAACAATTTCTATAATATATTACGGAGGAAAAATTAACCTTAAAAAGAACCTTTCCGCCGTTAACAAGCAGGGATTATTCAGAATTACGGAAACTGACGAAACAGAGTTTTATTCACGAGAGGTTGAACAAAATAAATCTGTTGTTTATAAAAATAAGGTAATTTCCTTTGAAAATGTGAAAATTAGCGGAAAATTTGAAAAATATACTTCCACAAACTACATTAATAGTGATATAATGACCCCAACACTTTTGCTGAGAAACCGCCTTTCAGGGGATTACATCAACCTTTCTCGCAGGGGCGTAACAAAAAGCCTTAAAAAGCTGATGAACGAGATGAAAATCCCCGAGGAAAAACGTGACAAACTCCTTGTCCTTGCAGATGGTAACTGTGTTCATTGGATAGAGGGTATTGCACTTTCAGAAGAGGCGGTAGTTTCTGACAAGGCAAAGGAATGTATCAAAATACAGATTACAGATTTATGAGGTCGCTATGGATAAGGATATTAAAGATATTTTGCTTACATCAGAAGAAATAACATCACTTACTGCGGATATTGCAGACAAAATCAACAAAGACTATGAGGGAAAAAACCTTGTTCTCCTTGGTCTTTTAAAGGGTAGTGTCTGCTTTATGGCGGAGCTTATGAAGCACATCAAAGTTCCGTGCCAGATAGATTTTATGTCTGTTTCCTCCTACGGAAACAGCACCGAAAGCTCCGGCAGGGTTAATATCTTAAAGGATATGTCAATTTCCCCTGAGGGCAAGGATATTCTTATAGTTGAGGATATAATAGACAGCGGAAACACACTTTCTTTTATATCTCAATACTTAAAAAGCAAAAGGTGCAGTTCTGTTAACATTGTCACCCTGCTTAACAAGCCGGCAAGAAGACAGACAGAGGTTGATGTCAAATACTCCTGCAAGGAAATTGAGGATTTGTTTGTTGTGGGATTTGGTCTTGACTTTGCAGAATATTACAGAAATCTTCCCTACATAGGTGTTCTTAAAGAATCTGTCTATAAAAAAACTGATGAATAAATCGGGAGAAAAGAGCTAAGGAGAATTATATGAAAGAAAAAGGTAATCTTAAAAAGCTGATCTACATTGCTATACCGGTAATTGTTCTGATTGTTCTGTTCTTTATGTTCAGCAACCGCAGTTCATCATCCTATACCTACAGTGATGTTATCTATCAGTTCCAAAATCAGAATGTAGAAAGCTTTACCGTAAACGACGGTACAGGCGAAATTACAATGAAGCTTGTAAAAGAGGTTGATAAGAAAAAGACCATGACCTACAAGCTTGCCTCCACTCAACTCTTTATTGATAAGGTTGACCGGTACATTGACGACTACAACAAGAGCCACAAGGATAAGCCAATGGAATACGATATTGCAAGGGCGGCTGACAATTCCTTGCTTTACAACATACTGCCAATGCTTATCATCACCGTTTTGCTAATTGTAGTATGGGTGTTTGTGTTCCGCAAAATGGGCGGAATGGGTGGCAAAGAGATGCAGTTCGGCAAGGCTAAATTCAAAAATGAGAATGACGAAAAGCGTAAAACCACCTTTGACGATGTTGCCGGTGCAGACGAAGAAAAGGAAGAGCTGGAGGAAATTGTTGAGTTCCTTAAAAACCCATCCAAGTTCAGCTCCCTTGGTGCAAGAATTCCTAAGGGAGTACTGTTGGTGGGCCCTCCGGGTACAGGTAAAACCCTCCTTGCAAGGGCAGTTTCCGGTGAGGCAGGAGTTCCATTCTTCTCAATTTCCGGTTCAGACTTTGTAGAGATGTTTGTAGGTGTTGGTGCTTCAAGGGTTAGGGATTTGTTCCAGACAGCCAAGAAGAACTCACCTTGTATCATATTCATAGACGAAATTGACGCAGTAGGTCGCCAGAGAGGAACAGGCCTTGGTGGCGGACACGACGAAAGAGAGCAAACCCTTAACCAGCTCCTTGTTGAGATGGACGGCTTTGGTGCAAACGACGGTGTAATCCTCATTGCCGCCACAAACAGACCTGATGTTCTTGACCCGGCACTTATGCGTCCAGGTCGTTTTGACAGACAGGTTGTAGTTTCCTACCCTGATATTGCAGGTCGTGAGGCAATACTTCGTGTTCACGCAAGGAAAAAGCCACTTGCCCCCGATGTTAACCTTAAAAATATTGCCAAGACCACAGCCGGCTTTACAGGTGCAGACCTTGAGAACCTCCTTAACGAGGCAGCACTCCTTGCCGCCAGAAAGAGCCTTAAGGCTATTACAATGGAGCAGATTGAAGAGGCTACAATCAAGGTTGTTGTCGGTGCAGAAAAGAAGTCCAAGGTAATGTCCGAAAGGGAGAAAAAGCTGACAGCCTACCACGAGGCAGGTCACGCTATTGCATTCCACGAATGCTCCACACAGGACCCTGTTCACGAAATTTCCATTATACCAAGAGGTATGGCTGGGGGCTACACAATGCCACTTCCATCAGAGGATAAGTCCTACAACAGCAAAAACGAAATGCTTGAGGACATCATTGTATGCCTTGGCGGTAGAGTTGCAGAGGCGCTCATTATGGGTGACATCTCCACAGGTGCAAGCAACGACATCGAAAAGGCAACAACCACAGCAAAAAAGATGGTTACAAAGTACGGTATGAGCGACAAGCTTGGTCCTATCCTTTACGGTAGCGGAAGTCAGGAAGTATTTATCGGCAGAGATATGGGTCAGGTTAAGGATTATTCCGAAAAGACCGCCGCAGCCATTGACGAGGAAATTCATACAATCATTACAGACGCATATAATAAGACTGAAAAAATCCTTAAGGAGCATATTGACAAACTCCACGAGGTTGCACAGTACCTTATTAAGTACGAAAAGATGAACGGTGAAAACTTCGCCGCTATGATGGACGGTACTTTTGTTTATCCTGTTGAGGATGAGGAGTAGTTTTTAGTGAAGAATGATTAGTGAATAGTGAAGAGTGATTAGTGAATAGTTAAGATGTAAAAGTTAGTAGGGGCAGGGAACTGCCCCTTTACTATAATGAGGGTAAATATAATGAGTCTTGATAAAATTATTGTTAAGGGCGCTAACGAGCATAACCTTAAAAATGTTGATGTCACCATACCAAGGGACAAGCTGGTTGTTATCACAGGACTTTCGGGAAGTGGAAAAAGCTCCCTTGCCTTTGATACAATCTATGCCGAGGGTCAGCGCAGATATATGGAGAGCCTTTCTTCATACGCAAGAATGTTCATAGGTCAGATGGAAAAGCCTGATGTCCAGTCCATTGAGGGGCTTTCTCCATCAATCTCCATTGACCAAAAGACAACATCAAAAAATCCCCGTT
>JAXESA010000229.1:0-23447 GCA_034116205.1 Ruminococcus sp.
AGCTTTTGGAAAACAGGCTTTGGTGCTATGACATAGGCAACACGGATACCGGGGGAAATAACCTTGCTCATTGAGCCGGCGTAAATTACAATTCCGTCCTTGTCAAAGCTTTTTATGCAAGGCACATATTCTCCCGAATACCTAAGGTCGCCGTAGGGGTTATCCTCCAAAATCATAACTCCGTACTTCTTTGCAAGGGAATACATCTTATTTCTCTTTTCAAGGCTCATTGTGATGCCTGACGGATTTTGAAAGTTTGGTATTGTATATATAAATTTTGCGTTTTTGTTTTCCTTAAGGGCATTTTCAAGGGCAGTCATATCCATTCCGTCACTTTCAACAGGAACACCCACAAGTTTTGCATTATAACTTCTGAATGTGTTGAGAGAGCCGATAAAGGACGGTGCCTCTGTAATTATCACATCCCCCTCGTTAACAAGGGACTTTGCTGTCAAATCCATAATCTGCTGTGCACCTGTTGTAATGAGAATATCATCCTCATCATTTCCCACATTGTGCTTTTCCCTCATATACTCTGTAAGGGCTTTTCTCAGCAGAGGATAGCCCTCGGATATACCGTACTGCAAAACGCCAATAGGGTTTTCCCTGAGCAGTTTTGCTGATATTTCTTCGATTTCCTTTACAGGAAAAGCCTCGGGACTTGGATTGCCGGCAGAAAGAGAAACAACCTCAGGGTCTGCGGCATATTTGAAAATTTCCCTTATTGCAGATGGTTTAAGAGCTTGCACTCTATTGCTGAACTTATATTCCATTATGTTACCACCTTTTTAACTTTCTATCTTAGTATTTTATCACAATATAGTGAAAAGTGCAATAAACCGCAACCTTAATATGTTTTCTAAATTTTTGTTATTTTCTGTTGTAATTAATTCTGTTTTGTATTATACTAAATCTATATAATATTATTTTTTGATATATAATTATTTTATTCGATGAGGTAAATATATGGCACAAAGAAGAAATTCGGACCGTAGGCCCCGAACATATAATGACGACTTTTACATAGGTATGTCAACAGAATACGGAAAGCTTTCTACCGATCTTCATCGCAGACAACGAGCAAGAAAACGTGCCGCCGCACGCAGAAGAAGAAATAATAGGATTAAGATTATTCTGTGCGGTGTTTTGCTTTTGGCAATTATCGTGACTATTGTGGTTCTAATCTGCACAGGCATAAAGAGTTGTGTAAGCGGTGACAGCACCCAAACAAACGGATTTAAAAAAGCAACTGTTTCCGACAATAATAAAAACAGCGATTCAACTACTCCTAAAAAGATCGGCGACGACGGCGATCCACTAAGCTTTGTGACACCTGAAATTGATGATGACAATTCAAAAGGAAGTTTCAGTAGCCAGAATGGTGCCGTATATCTTTGGAAAGACAGCGCCTACGAAATTTTTGGCGCTTCTGCTGAAAGAAGTGACATTTACTCCGATGTTATCAATAAGGCATCAACTAGTCTTGGAGATAATATAAAGGTGTACAGCATTATGGTTCCTCTTCATGCTGAAATGAGCTTGCCACAAAGGCTCAAGGAAGAATCCGGTTGTACCAATCAGGCTGACAACATTTACAATGCCTACAGTAAATTTGAAAAGGCACAGCCAATTAATGTTTACAACACCTTGGCACAGCACAACAAAGAATACATCTACTTTAAGTCCGACCACCACTGGACAGGACTTGGCGCATACTATGCCTATACTGCTTTTTGTGAGCAAACAGACCAAAAGCCAATGACAATTTCCGAAGAGGGTACTCACAAAATTGAGGGCTTTACAGGTTCTTTCCACACCTATGGAACCGGTCTTTCCGACACAGTTTACTACTACGACTTGCCGTACAGCACAAGTTGTAAGATATATTCCTCTCCGGACGACCAAGGACAAGATGCAGATATATATTATGAAGCAGAGTCCGGTGGAGAAAACACATACGGTGTATTCATTAACGGTGACCAACCTATCTTCACAATTGATTCAGAATGTAACACAGACAAAAAGATTGCTGTTGTTAAAGAAAGCTTTGGTAACGCATTTGTTCCTTATCTGTCAGCAAACTACAGCCAGGTTCATGTTCTGGATATGAGATATTGCGGAATAACGGACCTTAAGAAGTATTGTGATGACAACGGAATTGAAGAAGTGCTGTTCATCAACAACCTTATGTCTGCAAATTCCGGCGACAGAATCACCGATTTGGAAAATCTAATAGGATAATAAAAGATTCAACATAAAAAATTACTGGAGGTGAAAATCAATGCTTGCAAAAAAGGTCAAGGTCAATCTGTTTGGACAAATCAGCGACAAGCTTTATAGCGGATATATTACAGGAGATAACAATGAAAACATGAAAGCCTTTGTTATTTCCTCAAAAGCCATAAGCCAAAGCAGTGTATCCGGTCAAGTAATCGCCTCCATTGAACTTGAGGACAATGCCGAACATCGTGTTATTGTGGCTCCCGACAGAGAAATTTACTACGAGCCTCAAATACTGGATATTCTAAGTTCTGTCAACAACCTTAAAATTAAAGGCATCAGCTGTCTTTACGAAAAAAGTTGCGGAGCATTGATATTCTACCGTAATAAACAGGGCGTCAGAGTTTTGCTTGTGAAAAACCACAACGGAAGATACTGGAGCTTTCCAAAAGGACATATGGAGCTTAATGAAACTGAAAAGGAAACAGCTATTCGTGAGATAAAGGAAGAAACCAATCTTGATGTTAAAATCATAGACGGGTTTAGAGAAGTTAGCGACTATTGCCCCTTTGGAAATATCAAGAAAAGAGTTGTGTTCTTCCTGGCACAGGCGTTCACAGATGATGTTATTGACCAGCCGGAAGAAATTGACAGCCATATCTGGGTGGATATTCAGCAGGCAAGAAAAAATTGCACCTATGAAAATGACCTCAGAGTTATTGACAAGGCAGAACTACTGATAAATCAAAGCAAATAATGGACAAATGATTAGAGGACTATGCAAAACTAATTGCACAGTCCCTTTTTACGCACAAAAATCTCCCTTGATAAGGAGATTTTTATTTTAATATTATATTGTCACTCTAAAAATGCAAAGTCCTTGTCCTCAAGGAAATTATCCATACCCATACAAATGAGAACTTTATCGAACTTATCTTTTGCCACAATTTCTTCGCTTACAGTTTTCTTGTAGTACCTCATATCAACCAAGGTGATTTGATAAAAATTCTCGCTTAAAAACGGTGCAAGACAATGACTAAAGCTGTCCTTAATCACAAGGAGTTTTTCTTTGCCTTTATTGTTCGGATTCTTTATGGTGGTGACAGGGTTGTTTCCGTTTAAAAATACTGTGTATTTATCTGCACCCTCAAGCTGTTTTGGAAAAAACATTGACTTGTAGGCTGTTGTTTTTCCGTTAGCTGTAATTTCACAGGTAGAATGATTATCCCTGTTTTTCCACACCTCAAGGGTATCGCTTTCGTTGAGCCAAAAACCTGATGTGTTGTAGGTTGTGCCGTAAAAATCCGGAGTTTTTTTAACGATATATCCGTTCCTTTCCTTTAACTCTATCCCCCATTTTTCCAGCAAACTTTGGTACGCAAGGTATGCACCGACTGTTGTCCAGTGGTGGTCGGTTTTGTAGTAAAGCTGTGTATCGTTTTTGTGACTTTTAAAGGTGTTCCTTAAATCAACAAAGTCAAGTCCGTTCTTTTGACAGAATGACTCTATCCTGTTGTAATATTCGTCATCATTGTAATTTTTGTGAACTAAAGGTAGCTTATCCTCCATAATGTAGCCTGTTGACGGAACTATCATAACCGTTGTGTCTATGCCTGTTTTGTCCTTAAAATCCGCTGTAACCGAAAGGTTTAGGTCAAGTCGCTCATCAGTTGCAGGCTCATTAATAAGGTAACCGTCACCGCATTTATACACACCGTCACTACCGTTGTTTAAAACAGCAATATTAGAATAGCTGTTTACACCCATAAATACATCCCTAAGCACCATATGGTCATTGATGTAGTTTTCAAAATCAGTCTCAAAAGAGCCGTCAGTTAAAGACTCTGCAGAAATCTCCGGGAATTCCTGCAAATATCTCTTTTCCTTTGGACTGAAATCACTCTTGGGTAATACCCAAAAGAGTATTGCAAACACGCCTATAAAGGCAAGAAAAATCACAGAAATAATATATTTGGATTTGCTTGTCATATTGCCAACTCCAATCTAACATAATTGTATATCTTTTTGTATTTTTAGTCAATCAACTAATTGTAATAAATTTTATATAGATGTATAATTTAATTGGTGAAATATATGAAGAAAAATACTAACATAGAAAGATTTATTGTAGCAATAGGTCTTATCTTTACTGTTGCTATACTCATCCTTAATATTTTTGTGGATTTTATTCCCCACACACTTAAGACGGAGAATGTCAGCCGGACAGAAACCGTAACACAAACTACGACCGCCCCAAAGAAAATCAACATAAATACAGCCGACGCTCCCCTCCTTGCAGAGTTAGATTTGATAGGAGATTTTAAGGCCAAAAAAATTGTGGAATACCGTAGAACTCACGGAAAATTTGAGTCTATTGAAGATATAACTAATGTTCCCGGGATTGGAGAAAAAATTTTTGAAACCAACAAAAGCCGACTGACGGTGAAATAAAGCAGCTAAATAAAGGTCAGGTACTTAAGGAAGCACCTGATCTTTTTGTGTTAATATCAATTTTTACAAAACAATAGGTTTTGTGGGTTGCAACAACAAGGTCACAACCCACAAGCAAGGAAAAATTTTGTTTCGTAAGAAATTACTATTTAAAGTATTTCTTAAGATTTTCAGGTTCCTTTGGCTGGGCAAATGCATTTGTAGAAGCAGTACCTGCAGCAACCTTTGCTGACTTTATAGCCAATGCACCAATAACCTTTTTAACCATTTTCATTATGCGCAACCCCCTTTCCTATAACGTCTGCCAAAATAGCAATATCCACCACAATAAGCGTTGGCAAAATCACAAGGAATTCGTTGATATGAAATATTATATAAAAACATATGCTCACTGCGATTTCTGCACAAAGCATTACGATGGATATAAACTTATACTTTTTCTTATCACCCTGCTCAATCTTTTTGTTTGGGTGTTCAACAGGGGAAAACAATATAATAGTCAAAAGAGTTACACAAAAAACTAATACTGTTGTAATCAAAACCTCGCTTTTACTCATTCTTAATAAAGGGAAGTACATTATCAATGCAAACAAAAAAGAAATCCCCGAAATTACATTACACATTAAGTATGTATTGGCATGGTATCCACCTGCAAATGATTTTATCAAGGACAGTGCAACAATATAAATCATCGCTTGGACAAAATATCCTGTAAATAAACCTATGGTGAATATTACGCACATACCAACAACAGACGAAATAATTAGTTTAATTCCGTAAACATAAATCTCTATGGGATAATCGCTACTATCAGAAAATAAAAAATCTGCTATTTTTTCAGACAAAGAATTCAGTAACATAATACATAACCTCTTTGTCTGCATAATAGCAGATTTTTGTGTAAAAAATTCACATATGGTAAGAATTGTCGATTTTCTGGTAAAATTAGACCTTCAACACTACTGTTGCAAGCAAAAATCCATCTTCTTCATAGTATCTCAACTCTCCATCATACTTTTTAACAGTTTCTCTTATTATGCTGATGCCTCTTCCATGAAGCTTTTTATCCTCCTTGCTTGTTTCAAAATAAGGATTGCTTTCAATAACAGATTTTTCAATCTTATTCTTGCACACAATAATATAGTAGTCGTTGTGGCGAGAAATTTCTAATCCCATTACACGCCTCTCATTGGGGCAACCCTTTAAATATTCAATAGCATTGTCGCAAAGATTACCCACTATTGAAACAATATCCGTATTATTGGGTAGTGAAAGCACACTGCCCTCAATATTAATTTTCATTAGAATATTCTCCTTTTGAGCCTTGCTCTGTGCCACATTAAGCACTGCATTCAGCAAAGGATTCTGGGTAGAAATAGGTGCATATACGCTTTTCAGATTTCTCTGACTGTTACTGCAGCATTCAATGGCAGCATCATATTCCTCGTTCTTGATAAGCTCGCTTATACACAAAAGTTGATTATTTATATCGTGCTTTATGTTAGATATTTGTTCCACCTGGTTGTTAGCACCCAAAATGCTGTCCTGATAAAGCTTTTCTCTCTGTTTTGACAGCAAAAGCTTTGTTTCTATCTCATTTTGTTTACTTATATGAGTCATCATTTGCCATACAATCACGGCTATTGCAATCATACTACTGCAAATAAAAAAAAGATATTGTAAAATATCGGAACGAAAATCAGTAATTGTAATCACTTCAAAGGTAGAATAAACTACAATCATTGCAAGAAGCGGAATCAGAACAAATGCCACAAAGTCCCTTTTTCTGACAAACTTAATATCCGTTGACCTAAACTTCAAAATAATAACATACACCATAAGTGTAGCAAGATTTACAAATATAATGCACAAAAGCCTATATACAGAAGATTTTGTTGCCAGATTTTGATATGATACTCCTGAAAGATAGCTGACAAGGTAGGCAAAAACATAGCTTATAACTGTATTGATCAGAAAAGAAAATAAAGGCATAACTACACGTGATGCTATGTTTCCCTTTAGGAACAGAATGGAATACATCTCCAAAATAAATATAAATACTGCAGTTGTTTCTAAAATAGCATAGTTGTTATAGAAGGTAAAGAAATTTAGTGCAATAAAAAGTGCCACCGCTGTTAATGTATATGCTACCACGTCTCTTGCCTTAATTTTGTCAGGTTTAAAAAAGAAAAGCAAAAGCCCGGAAAACACTACTGCCTGAAATAAATTTGTTGAAATTTCAATAATAATATCACCCAATATTTCCCACCATCCATCTATAGTAATCACTTCTGAATTGTGCCCTGTACTTTCTGCTGATTGGTAAATGCTTCCCACTTTGCAAAATCACTTCGTTTGTAGTGAGTTCCTGAATGTGTATAGGGTTGGCAAGGCAACCTAAGCCAAGCCTTAAAAAACAACTGTTGCAAAGCTTTTTTTCTATCTCTGCCACTGTTCCTCTTTCTTTGTATTTGTTTCCACTTGCGTAAAAGAACACATAATTTTTGTCTTTTTCAATATATTCAATATCCTTAATTTTAAGGACAACAGTAGTTCT
Source organism: Ruminococcus sp. (assembly GCA_034116205.1). Taxonomy (GTDB): domain Bacteria; phylum Bacillota; class Clostridia; order Oscillospirales; family Acutalibacteraceae; genus Ruminococcoides. The sequence goes on from JAXESA010000229.1 coordinate 7,229, forward strand.
GCCCTCTTTAAGGTAATACTCGCAAGGATTTTCCACTGTATCAATTAGCTTTTTTAAACAATACTCCACATCTTCCTTGTAGTCGGACTTTCGTATAAATGCAAGAGGACGCTTTTTCAAAGCCTCAAATACCATATCATCCTTTCCTGTAAGAAATGCTATGTATGGCAGTTCTCCGTCCGTAGAAAATTTTGAAATAATGTCATATACCTCAAGTCCGTCTGCACCGGGCATATCAATATCGAGAAAAATCAGGGAATACTCCTCAAAATTATCTATGAGGTCACTTCCGCTGTATATTGATTCCACTTTACCTCTGGACTTGAACTCCGTTAATAGAGATTCTATATATCCTTTAATAACATTACAAAAACCTCTGTCATCATCGCAAACTGCAATTCTAGTCATATATACCCTCACCTGTGAAAACTTGCCACCATTATATCATATATTTTTTATTATTAAAACATCTTATTTATAAATAAAACCATATAAAACAAAAATCCCCTTCTTACGGGGATTTTGTAAGTTAATATTTTATAGTATAAAAAGAATGTACAAACAAAAAACTACTCGTAATTTCTTACCAAGCTGATTACCTTCCCAAGCAAAACTACTTCATCCACAATAATGGGTTCAAAAAGCTCATTTTCCGGTTGCAGGCGGTAGTGACCATCCTCTTTATAAAACCGTTTACAGGTCGCCTCGTCCTCCATAAGTGCAATAACGATTTCTCCGTTGTTAGCCACAGGAGTGCGTTGCACAATAACAATGTCACCGTCAAGGATGCCTGCGTTAATCATAGATTCACCGTATATTCTCAGGGCAAAAAGCTCCCTGCCTCGTATAAAGCTCTCCTTAACAGGCACATATCCCTCAATATCCTCAACAGCCAATGCAGGCAAACCGGCGGTTACCCTACCAAGGACAGGTATCTGCCTTGTTCGCTCCTCTCCCGCTATTCGGATACAACGATTAAGCCCCTTGTCACGCTCAATAAGGCCCTTCTCTTCCAAAGTTTTAAGGTGGAGGTGAACGGTGGAAGTTGACTTTAACCCTGTATGCTGACAAATTTCACGTACAGACGGAACTCTGCCCTCTTCACAGCACTGTTTAACATAATCAAATACCTTTTGCTGACTCTTTGACAATGGTTTCATATAATCACCGCCTTGTTATTTTGTGGGTCTACAATATTATAACATAACAAATCTCAAAAATCAAACATTTGTTTGAAATATTGTTCCTAAAATTTAACATTACCAATAGAAATGTTCATCTTTTCACATAAACAACAACTAATTTTCAAAAAAGCATAACCCCTATTTCATATACGGAGTATATACTCTAACTGTACTTAAGAAATGGAGCCGCAACCATTTCAATACTATATATAGTATAAGTACATTGTCCTACCCTCCTCAATGTAATCAAAATAGAGATTTACATTGTACCCCTCATTTTTAATGAAACAAAGCACCGGACCATCCGCAAGGTTCGGTGCTTTGTCGTTTGTATGATTTTTATCCTGAAAAAAGAATATAAAAAGTTATTAATTTTTGATAAAAAACTGTTGACATATTAAAATAATATTATTATAATTAAATTAAAGAAACAGATACATTGTTCATTGTATTTATGATTTAAATATGTTTAGTATTACAAGGGGGTAATACCAATGGTTCAAGGAAGTATTATAATTGCCATCGTGTTGGTCGTAATAGGTGCACTTTTAGCACTCTGCGTAGGAATAGCCTTGAATATGAACAAGTCTAAAGGACAGCAGATTAGCAAAAGCAATGACGAAGGCGTCAAAAAAAGACCAATACTTGACATCGAAGATCTTGATATGGCTACTCTTTTTAAACAAACACATAAAAGAGCCACAAAAAATTGAATATTATGTAGATGATAGAGGGCATATCCAATAGGATATGCCCTTTTTAATTTTGCAAAAACTCTTTTACAACATCTCAAAATCCTTGAATAATAAGAAAAACACCAAAATTACAGAGAAAAATTCAAAATAAATAAAAAATAATAAAAACAAAGTTTAATTAAACTAAAGATATAAAATAAAAAATTCTAATTAAATTAAAGATACAGTAAAATAGCGTTTAAGTATTTATTTCTCTTTGATATACTTTAGTCACAGTCAAGGGAACAAACCCAAGGCGAAAACAAAAATAACAAAACATTATTAAGGAGAAATCAAAATGAAAAATTCAACAAAGAAAATCACAACAATCGCAGCAACAGCAATCATCTGTGTTTCAACAATTGCAGGTGCAACAATCGGTGCAGGGGCAAAGGCAGTACAGGCTACAAAGGCTCCTACATCCTCTGTTTCACAGGCTCAGTCATCAAAGGTTTACAAAATCAACCTTAAGGGCAACCCAACAACAGCCTATGACTGGTCATACGAAGTAAGCTCGCCCGATGTTGTAAAGCTTGTTTCAAAGGATTACAAAAGCGACCTACACAACGATGGAGCAATGGGAGTTGGCGGAATCTACACATACAAGTTTGCCGGTGTTAAGGCTGGGGATGTAAAGGTAACATTCAAATATTCTGCACAGGGATATACAGTTAAGAAGAAAACCGTAAAACTTCATGTTGACAGCAAGAAGAATGTTACAGAATCCAAGGCTACAAATACAAACGGCAAGGCATATAACTATTACGGACACGGTTTAACCAAGAAAGGTTACGACTGGGATTACAGAATCAACAAGACAGGCATTGTAGATATTAAGGTTAAATATACACCAAACAAGACAAACCCATGGAAGGCACCCGGTACATACAAGTTCACCTTTACAGGCAAGCATGCAGGTGATGTAAAGGTAAGTGTAATGTATATGAAGAGCGACAAGGTTAAGGTTACAGAAACTCTCAACCTCCATGTTGATAAAAACGGCAATGTTACAAGAGTATAACCCCTATTTAGTGTTTTCATTTAAAATTCATAAAACTTCCCCTTTAAAGACAAAAGCACTACCCTATTAACAGGGTGGTGCTTTTGCTTTTGTAAAGGTTTGTAAAGGTAGATAAAATATTTATTTTGGTATATAATTATTGTAAAATAATATTTTTTAGGATAAGATATGACTAAAACATTTTTAATTGACACAGCATTCTTAAATGATGATACTGTTTTTCAGCAACTTTACAACCAGACATCAACATACAGGCAGAAGAAGATTGACTCCTTCCGTTTCAGAAAAGATAAAAATTTATGCCTTGGCGCAGGAGCATTGTTAAACTTTGCCTTAAAGGAGTTTGGCTTATCCGAAAAGGATATGACCTATTCTTTAGAAAAAGCAGGCAAACCCTGCTTTGAAAATCATAAGAAAATTCAATTTAATATTTCTCACTCCTGCAAATGCGCCATAGTTTCTGTAAGCGACAATGCTATAGGGTGTGATATTGAACTAATCACTCCACAGAAACTTGACATAGCGAAAAAATTTTTTCATAAAAATGAATATATGTATCTGAAATCTATTAATAATCCCGGTGAGCAGATCTATGCTTTTTTCAGACTTTGGACGCTGAAAGAGAGCTATGTCAAGGCTTTGGGCAAGGGAATGACAAAACCATTTCACAGTTTTGCTGTTGAAATTGGGGACAAAATCACCATTTTTGATAATCAAGATGAAAATCCACACTTTTTCAAAGAATACCGATGGGGTGAATATGCTATTGCCTGTTGTAGCCAACAGGACAGTTTTCAGAAAGAATTAATAGTTGTCACTCCAAAAGATTTAGAATAAAAAGCCATTTGCATTTATGGGACTGTACAAATTATACCGTACAATCCTTTATTCAATCACAAAAGTTTATTTTAAACTATAATTAACTTATTTTAAACTTTTTCTTTTGCATTTTACGATTTATTGTGTTATACTATCAAAAAAGATAGCATTATATATTTTCATTGGAGGAAATATTATGGCAAGAAATGTCCAGAAATTAACTGAAGAAGAAAATAAGTTTTTCCACTTAAACTATGACTATATGTGGCAAAAGCTGAACACCGCCCCCTACTATGTTTGCGGTGCAGGCGAATGTCCTAACTGGATAAGAAATTCTGAGGAACTCCCATCATATGTAAATCTCTCAAAGTGTAGAAATCACAGCTTTGTGCCAAGTATGACCATTGTAAATAAGATTGTAAAGTTCTACAACTACAATCTTACTCCGGAAGTAACAACCTTTCAGTTTTTAAGGGAAGATCTGTCCATAACAGATATTAAAAGAAGCAGAAACACTTCTGTTTTTGACGACAGATTTTTGGGTACATACTACGGATACTACTACGATGACTCTGAAGAGAAAAAGATTGTTGGCGCAATGATAAACATTTTTGAAGAAAATCAGATGCTCCGTGTAAGAGCAATCACAGGCATTAACTCACAGGATGAACTTTACGGAAACAACCTTAAAAAGCTTTTTAACAGAGAGATTATTACAACAACAGCCTACAATAAGTATCACGATTCCCTTGACATTTCTCAGCGTGGAATTACATATTATGAGGGAGCTGTTGAGGTTACACCAAGATTTCTCGTTATGGCAATGAAGGGCATTGACAAAGAAGATAAACAGCTTGCCATCACACTTAGCATTGAAAGCTTTGTGGAGAACAAGGAATACATCAGTGGACTTTCTTTCTCAGTACTTATCAGCGACAAACACGACATCCAGTTCTTTATGTTTGGTCTTTCAAGAGCCGACAGAGATGACCTGATTCCTCTTGATTTTGACAACGAAACCTTAAAAAATATTTTGCATATTCAAAAGAAAGACAATGAGCATATCATTATGTCAGCCAATGACGACCGCAAATGGTATAACCTTGTTGTAAATAACGGCAAATAAATATTTATTGAAACTGCACTTTTGCAAAAGAAAACTTGTGAAAGTGCAGTTTCTTTATTTAAAAGACAAAACGACAAAAGGTTACATAATAAAACCCTTGACAAATGGTTAATATATTGATATACTATACTTACGCCAAAAAGATGGGCGGTATAAATATCGCAGGGTAGAGCAGTTTGGTAGCTCGTCGGGCTCATAACCCGGAGGTCGTTGGTTCAAATCCGGCCCCTGCATCCACCGAAAAACAGCTTAAACAGAGGTTTTAAGCTGTTTTTTTATTTTCTGGGTTTGACATATAAGATTTTCCCCGAATTCCCCCCAAAAAAATCATAAAATTTTACTTATTTTAAAACTAAATGACATAAAATAAGACTGAGTCTATCTATCTGATAAACTCAGTATTTTCTTTTATTCGGCTTTTAAAGAAAATGATGTTAAGTCTGCATTTTCATCAAAATCAAAATGCAGTGTATTGCCGTCAACAATATATTCAACATAGCCCTGTGACAAATTGTTGTACAATGGTTCACCCAAATTACTATAAACATCATCATAGGAACTGTTGCCATTTATGTTTCCATAACATATTTGTGAATTTGATAGTGTGCCACTATAAGCAACCGTAATTTTAATAATTTCGTTTGTTTCTGTATTGTTATAAACACTTAATCCGCTGTATATATGTACATCAGCTTCGGCTTCATCATCATAATAGCAGGAGCGTTCTTCTCCAAATTTATTTTTAATTGTGTCGAAATCTTCCCCTATATAATTATAGCTTTCAAAATCTAAAATAGAGGTTTCTGTTTTTGTTAGATAAAAACTTCCCCCAATATCCCACATTGCTTCTTTATTTTTATAAGTTATATTAGTTTCTATATAGATTTCATCATTATTCAATTTGATTTTTCCGGTACCACTATTTTGCCAACAATCATCATCAAAGGTGAATGTGCCTGTATTATCAATAATTTTTGTTATGACATTACATATTCTTGCTATGCGACCATTGGCAGAGGTTTTTGTAAATGTGAATCTTACAATATCACCTTTTACAGAAATGATTTCTAACAGGTTTCCACCCTTTTCTTTAAGGTTTTCAACATTGTTTCCTTTGTCGCTCCAAAGACCGGTATATTTAGAATAATCATTCTTTAATAGCTCTGTGGTATTATCGGATATGGTGGTATTAACAGTAGTTATGGAAACTTGATTTTCTTGGGTGCTATCCTTAGCAACAAAAAACACTATTGCTTCTACAATAAATAAAATAACAATGATAATAGTGATGGGAATAATATATTTTTTCTTATTTTTCTTAATAGGTTTACCTGTCTGCACATCAATTAGTTTTGTCATACAGTAAGGGCAAAATACCGACTCTTCCGGAAGCTCCTGCCCGCAATAAGGACAAAATTTTGTATTCACTGTACCACCTCCCCTAATTTTAAATACTATACTTTAAAATAAATAAAACACAAGAAAAGGAATTAATTTTAGTTGTACAAGCTATCTCCTTTTTTGATTATTCAAATTTGAACGAATCGAGAACATTATCTGTTTCGTGCAAAGCAGTAACAAACTTTTGGTTAGCGGTTTCATCTTCTATAATTCCAAACCCTGTAGGCGGTACGGAGATATAATTTTTGCCATCTTTTGTTCCAAGCATACTTGCGTTGACAGCTACGCTTTCAGCATTTTCTGTTGTAACAATTATACTACATAAAAACCCCTTAGAACCAGTGTTTTCGTGAGTTAGATTATATTTTTCATAGAAAGACACACGGTCATCTTCTGTAACATATGCCCAATCCTTAGGCAGAACAAGTGAGTACTCACCGAAGGACACACGATTTTCTTTTGGAACTTCTTTAGTTGTGGCTTGAACGGTGGTATTTGTTGCTGTTGTGGTGGTTTGAGAGGTGCTTTCTGTTGCTGTTGCGGTGGTTTGTATTTTGTTATTATTGTTATCCTTTAATTCAGAAAAAGTGATAACAAATCCTGCAACAAGAATAGCAACAACAATTACCACAGTGACACAAACTATAATCAGCTTTTTAGTATTGTTATCTTTGTTGAAATTCTCCATACAGTAGGGACAAAAGTTTTTGTCCGGAGATATATCTCTTCCGCATTTTGGACATTTTTTATTGTTCATAATATCCTCCTTTTTGTTTTATTATATCAAGATAGTATTAATTTTACAATCAAAATAGTGGCATAATCCCTAAAGACAGGATTATGCCACTGCAGTTAAGGTTTATCATTGAACAATTACTTTACATCTTGCCGTTTTACCGTTATAAAGAGTAACTTTCAAATATGTAGTACCCTTCTTATATGCGCATACAACATATTTGTTGTTATATGCAGTCTTGTAAATATTTGCAACCTTTTTATTTGTACTGCTACATTTAATATTTTTTATATTTGCATATGAACCACTATTAATTTTTATCTTTGTTTCATAAATGTGCCCTGCACGAACATACATCTTTGATTTAGAGAAAGCAACTTTTTTAGGTGCATTTTTGACAGTAACTTTTATTTTATGTGTTTTATTATTTTTTGTTTTAACAGTTATGTAAGCAGTACCTATACCTTTTGCAATAATTTTCGCCTTACTACCACTTATTTTCTTTATAGTGGCGACTTTAGTGTTTGAACTACTCCAACTTAAAGTACTGTAGTTTGTATATAAACCGGTGCTTGTTTTTGCAGATACGGTATATCCTTCTTCTTTTCCAAGTGTTACTGATTTATCGTTTATTTTTACATATGTAGGAAGAGGACAAACATTAATTTCATATTCATAGCCATAGTCACTAACTACTTGATTATTACTTCCTATTCTAAAGCCTGACAATTTGTATTGGGAACTCCCGTTACCGTAAAATCCAAAAGAATATTCATCTAGTGAATTAATACTCTGAGGTAATACAACCTCTTTTAAAGAGGTACAGTTGAAAAAGGCATAACTATAAATACTATTAACACCATTAGGTATTGTAAGTTTGCTAAGCTTTTTACATCCGTCAAAAGCATTGGAATATATTTCAGAAACAGAAGAAGGAATACTGACAGTGGTTAGACTTGTACAGTTTTTAAAGGCACTTTCTCCAATTCTTTGAAGTTTTTTATTGAAAGTGATTTTACTTAATGATTTACAATTATAAAATGCACTATCTCCTATTGTTTTAACATTTTGGGGAATAGAAATATTTTTTAGTGAAGAACATTCATAAAAAGTTTCCTGTTCAATGTCGGTTAGTTTTGAGGGAAGCGTTGCACTTGTTAGTGAAGTGTCGCCATAAAATACACATTTACCCATTGAAGAAAGAGTGCTTGGTAAATTGACAGTTTTTAATGAAGTGCATTTTCCAAAGGCATATTCTTCTATTCCTGTAACACCATTATTGATTTCCATAGCTGAAAGAGATGAACAATTATAGAAAGCATTGGCTTTGATTGTCCTTACAGATGTAGGAAGAGTAAGGTTTTTCAAGCTACTACAATTTTCAAAAGCTTTTTCAGAAATTGTGCTAAGGCTATTTGATAATGTTAATGTTTCCATAGAGGAACAGTTTGCAAAAGCCTCTTTACCAACTGCCATAACACTATTAGGTAAATTTATTTGTTTGATATTCTCACATCCATAGAAAGTTCTACCATCAATGGATTGTAAGGAGCTGTCACTCGCAAAATTAATATCTTCAAAATTTGTGCAACCAATAAACATTCCCTTTGGCAAAACTTCAACATCAGAACCGATATTTAAAGTTTTTAATGAAGGAATTTTAAAGACAGAGTCTTCGTAATAACCATCATATTCGTAATAATCATCATCATAATATTCACCGTAAGAACCTTGCTTGCAATTTTTTGCATTATAGTTCAGTGTTTTTAGATTATTACATCCTTCAAATATGATTTTATCTTCATACTCTGTATCACAGTCAGGACCATAGTCAAATTCGTAATAGCCACTATACTTGTTTATTTTAGTAATATTTTTAGGTATGGTGATACTTTCAAGACTACTACAGTTATAAAACAATCCACCATTTAAAACCGAGATGTTGTCACTCAACTCAATACTCTTGAGTGAGGTGCAACCGGCAAAACAAGCATCACCCAATTCACTTACTGAATTAGGAAGCGATAAACTTTGTAAAGATTTGCAATTTGCAAACGCACAAACATCAATAGTGCTTAATCGGTTTGGAAGGGTAACATTTTTAAGAGAAAAACAATTTTTGAATGCTTGATCTCCTATTTTTGTAATAGTGTTGGAAAAATTAACATTCTTTAATCCAGTGCAACCGTAGAAGGTTAAACTTGGTATTTCCATTAAACCGCTTTCAAAATTCACTGTTTCCAAATTAGAACAGTTTTCAAATGCTCCACTCCCCAAGTATTCAACAGTAGAGCCTATATTTAATGTTTTTAGGGAAGGGATTTTGAAAGCCTCTGTATCAATATCGTAACATTTTTTTGCGTTAAAGTTTATTGTATGTAGGCTTGTACATCCGGGGAAATACGAACCATATCCGTAAGCTAGTCCGATGGAAGTTATCTGTTCAGGTATAGTAATAGTTTCAAGACTTTGGCAATTAGAAAACATATTGCAATCAAAATGGGTAATACCCCCACCAAGGTCAATGTTTTTTAAAGAGATACAGTTTTCAAAACCTTCAACTCCATAAATAGTTGTAACCGTGTCAGGAATAATAATGCTTTCTACCTTTTTGCAGTTTGTAAATACATTTTCTTCGATTTCGGTTACGGTGTAATAATTGTTAACAACAGAGGGTATAACAATATCTGTCTTAGCTTCGTTGTAATCAATTACTGTTGCGGTATTATCATCATGCAATATATAAGTTAATCCGTTTTCATCGGTGTAATCTCCGTAAGCATTTGCCGTGATTGGTAATACTGTAAATATAGAAATAACTATAAGTAATGCTAACATAGTTGAAAAAACTTTTTTTGTACTTTTTTTGATTATCGACATAATAAACCTCTATTAGTAATTATAAATTTGTTTAACCGCTTTATGTTGTTATTTAATAAGTTGTAATATTTGTTTAGCTACTATCATTTTCTTTAAAATATCTTATTTTGTTTAATTCATATTATCGGATGAATTATCAACTCCATAAAATAATTGCTTATTCATATCTATACTGTCTAAAAGGGTGTTTTCTAATTCGGAACCACCTTTAAAAATATCCCATGTAACGACATTCTCATCGCCGCCTCGAACAGCAAGTACATATCCTGAATCGCTTGCTACTAATGTATCATTATCAATTAGTTGTTCATATAAATCAATTAGTTGTTCATATAAATTTAAATATATGTCAAAAGCATCTTCAAAAGTGAGAGTATCTGAAAATGCATATATCCAACGAGCCGGATTATTCAGGAGTTGTTCTTCAATAGCTGTTTTTTTATATTGTATTATTTCATTATATGAAGATTTTGGCATACCATAATGAATACCAATGACTTGATTGTTTTCGTTTACGGAGAATGAAATTTGACTTTCTTTATTGAAATACAGCCCAAAGTAAATGTCGCAAACTTCTCCGTCATCACTAAAAATATTTATATTTGAATACATCTTCCTAAACCGATTTTCCGGCATTTTCATGGCAATAGCAGCAATTTCGTTATCTGCTGATTCGTCAATTAGGGTATTATAGCTTTGGATAGCTTCACTCATAGTTTTATCATAATAGCTGTAGAGAGCAGAATCTTCTGTTTCTTCCTCTTCATATGAGTCAGCGGGAGCAGAATCTTCTTCTGTTTCTTCCTCTTCATATGGGTCAATTGGAGCATAATCACTTCTTGAAGGATGTGAAGATATTAATGTACCAACCCCTCCTAATGTAATTCCAAAAGCTAAAATTAAACCTACAATAATTCCCGCTATTTTCCACTGTTTTTTCCTTATTTCTTTATCCGGTGGGGACTTTGTTATAGGAATCTCTTCCATAACTTCTTCTTTTACTTCTTCTCCAGGCAACAATTTTTCTTGTTTAGTTCCGCAATAGTCACAGTAAGTACGAGTTATGGGAATATCATTCTTACATATAGGGCATTGCCTAATTGTTAATTTTTCAGTAGTTTTTAATTTCTCGCTTTTTGTTTTGGGGCTTTCCTGTTTTAATTCTTGCCCCTGTCGTGCTCCGCAATAATCGCAATATTTACTATTATCAGGTATATCAGCCTGACACTTAATACATTGTTTCATTACTATCCTCCCAAAGTAATAATTCTAAGGTACAAAACAAATAGATTTCTTGAACAAAATATATAATAATATCATTGATTTTGGCATTATTTTATCATAAATAATGCTAATAGTCAATTATTACTGCTTAAAGTTAATTCATTTTTGTTGAAAAAAAGTATAGAATAATTCATATATAGCTTTTTAGAGGTTAGTATTATGGAGAAAAATATAGATTATGTTGCGTTGGGGAGACGAATAAAGAATAAAAGAATTGAGAATAACCTTACCCAAGAACAATTAGGGGAATTGTGCAAGCTTTCCTCGGCACACATTGGTCATATTGAGCGTGGCACCAGAATCTTGTCAGTTGATGTGTTGTTTATAATTGCCCAAAAGCTTAATGTTAGTGTTGATTATCTCCTTTTTGATTCCGTAGAAGATAATAATATTTTAAATAGTATTGCTCCTATACTAAGAGATACCGATAAAAGCAAGGTGAACAGTTTTCTTAACACTGTTCGTGTCCTTGCTGAAAATATTAACGAACTCTAAAACTGATTTTTTGGGTTTAACCTAAATAAAAACAGCCTTTGATTATATTATAGTCAAAGGCTGTCCTTTTGTCCTGTGCTATCAGCACAGATTATAAAGATTTTTTTAATTCTAAAACATTTTGATAGCGGTTGTTGGGTATTGTTTGAGTACACTTTACAATTACCTTTTTTAATTTCCCTTGATAAATCTTCCTTTCGGGGATTTCCCCTGTCAGCATAACATTCATTAGTACACCGAGGGCAAAAATATCTGTTCTTTCATCACTTTGGTTAAGTCCGTATTGTTCAGGAGCTGCATATCCTGTTGTGCCCATAATTTTTGTATCTTCACTTTTTTGAGGTTTATAAATTCTGGCAGCATCAAAATCAATTAGTTTTACATTTCCATTGTTATCTATCATTATATTTTCAGGCTTGATGTCCTTATGTATAATCTTATTTTGGTGAAGGAAATGCAGTGCATCACAAAGGGTGGAAATAATCTTCTTTACACCTATTGGGGAATATAAATTGTCCTGTAAAAATTCTGCTACTGTTTGACCGTCAACATATTCTTCTAAAACAATTACTTTGTCTTTGACTTTTACAGCGTCATAGACATTGGCAATATTTGGGTGAAAAAGGCTTCGCAAAAGCATAAATACCTCCTCTGGACCCTCCACAGACCTCTTAATGAGTGTCCTACCAAGTTCTTTGTGTTGATACACGCAAATATGTGATTTTTCAGAACTTTTTAATTCCTTAATAAACCTGTATTGTTCTCTTAATACAGTGTCAATCCACTCTTGGTTCATCAGAATTACCTCAACATCTACTTATTGACAACCTCATTATACCATAATAAAATGATTTTAAAACACCTAAAATCGGGAGGACTGAAAAATGTATAATAAATCAACTACAGAACTGCTGAAAGAACTTGAGAATTTCAGTAATTTTAAAGAATACAAAAAGGCTAACAATGATTGTATGATTAGCAAATCCTTATCAGAGTATCTTTCAGATTTGATAACTGAAAGAAATCTTACAAAAGCTGATGTAATAAGAAAAGCAGAGCTTAACGAAAACTATGCATATCAGTTGTTTTCAGGACTTAAAAAAGCACCCCAAAGAGATAAATTGATTTGTTTGTCAATTGGAATGGATTTATCAGTTTCCGAAACAAACAGTTTGCTTAAACTTGCAGGATTTTCTCCTTTATACCCAAGAATAAAAAGAGATAGCATAATTATTATAAATATAAATTCTCGCAAAAGCGTTATTGAAATAAATGAAGCCTTACATGAAGAAGGGGAAAACACCCTTAACTGATTGATAGAATAGTATTCAAACAATGTTTAGACAATTGTTATCAAAAGCAATATCTTTCCATATATTGCTATTTGCACGGTTTCCAGTTTTGACTTCCTCTTCAAATAGCATTTTTTGTCGTTCTACTTCTTTTTCAAGTTGTCTTGGTATATATTTTTTCCGGTACCCATGTTTTTGATTTTACAATTTTCTTGCCATTCATATCACATCCCATTGAAACCCTTATTTCATATCCTCGGACTTATGTCCGGGGATTTTTTTGCATTATTTTGCAAAATGATTGCTCATCCCTTTACAGTATTTTTGCGATGTGATATAATTCTACATATAAAGTGAAATTTATTCACTTATGTTATTTCGGCATACTGTTTTTTGTATCTTCACAATCAGCTATGAGGGGCTGCAATTAAAAAATTAGTTGATTGTAAAAAATAATTACAAGGAGTGGTTATCGTGACCAAAACCAAGAAAAATTTAAAAGCTGTAGTCAGTATTATGTTAACGCTAATAATGTGCACTTGCTTTATGTCAACAACATATGCGGCTAAAACACCAACAATAAGTAATTCCAAAATCACCGTAACAGCCGGTTCTTCAAAAACTATAAAGGTTAACAATGCCGGCAAAAAAGTTTCCTGGAAGTCAAGCAACAAAAGCATTGTTAAAATCACCTCTACCAGCGGAAAAAACAACTACAAGGCAAAAATCAAGGGTGTAAAAAAGGGCAGTACCACTATCACCGCAAAGGTGGGAGGCAAAACTTTGAAATGCAAGGTTACTGTTAAGTCAAAGCCATCCGCCAAAAAGTCAACAACTGTTTACATAACACCAACAGGCAAAAAGTATCATTCAACTCCGGGATGTCCTACACTATCAAAATCAAAAACGATTAAGTCAGTTTCTATAAATTCAGCCAAAGCACAGGGATATACCGCCTGCAAAGTTTGCCATTAATGATATAGCGCAACCCCAAAAGCTCCCGAAAATCGGGAGCTTTTTACTCTTTTTAAATACATAAAAATTTTCTATGCACATTTGCACTAAATATGATATAGTAATTACATAAATATTTTTGGTGGGAAATGCTATGGTAAAAATTCAGCCCGATTACTATGAAAATTTTAATTGCTTAATGGGGGATTGTCCCTCCTCCTGCTGTGAAATGTGGCAGATTGTCATTGACGAAAAGTCACTTGATTATTACAAAAATTTAGACACAGAGTTAGGAAAGCACATACAAGGTGAAATAGAATGTTGTGACGGGGAATATTGCTTTAAGGTTCATAACGGAAGATGTGCATTTTTAAACGAAAAGAATTTGTGCGATATTCACTGCAACATCGGTCAGGAGCATATGGCAAACACCTGCCGAAAGTTCCCCGACTTTACCGTGGAAAACAAGGACAGCCTTATAACAGGGCAATCTATGTCCTGCCCCTATGTGGCAAGACAAATTGTCACCCACAACGGTAATGTTGACTTTATCTCCACAGGAAAATGCAGTAATACATATGAAAACACTCTACTTGATATTATGTACGAACTAATTGAGGGTGTTTATGAAACCACCTCCCCTATCCTTGAAAAAACAAAGATACTGCTTAAAGAAGCCTGTAAAAAACAAGAGGAACTTTTTGAAAACTTTGAAATTGAAGAATTTTATATTCCTGAGGACAACAAGACAATATCTGACTATTGCGACACGCTGAACAGCCTTACATTCCTTACAGAAGAATGGAAAGAAACAGTGAATAGTCTTTCAAATTTTGAATACAACGATGAGGACGAAAAAGACTTTTTAAAATATCTTGGCACTCGTCAACAGGAATATGAGCAGATTTTGGTTTATTTTATATACCGTTATTTTTTCACAGGCACAGGTGACGGAAATATATTTTTGCCCATTAAATTCAGCGTAATCTGCCTTAGAATAATCTATTTAATAGGCTTAATGGAATATAAAGGCAAAGGCAGTTTTTCAGTTGAGGAGCAAATTAAGCTTTGTTATACCTTTAGCAAGGAAATTGAACACAGCGAAGAAAATATGGAGATTTTCCTTGAGGATATAGCCCTTGGGATGATTTAAAAAGCATAAGGAAACACTGATTAAATCATTTGCACAGATTGTACAGTCAGATTTTTTGTCGGTATGTTCAAAAAACCGCAGGAATACTGACGTATTGCGAGGATTTTTTGGGCATACCGGCGAAAAATATGCGTACAAGATGTGTAAAGTGATTTATTCAGTGTTTCCTTAATATATAAGAAACACCGAGTTGTCCCTATGGATTACTCGGTGTTAGCATTTTTAAAATTTTTAGTTAATCAAAAGCCTCTTCAAGGAGTTGTGACATACTGTATTCCTTTTCTTTTTTGCTCTTAATCTTTATGGTCAGGGTGATTGCGCTGAGGATTGCAAACACAAGTGCAAATGCACCAAGGACAAACATAATATGTGTTATATCCTGTCCTGTTGCAATAGTCCTTCTGAATCCGTCAACTGCATATGAGAATGGGAAGAAGGGATTTAAACTGCTGTAAATCTGTGGTGACAAATCAAGAGGATATGTACCTCCTGCGCATCCAAGCTGAATTACAAGTATTACAAGTAGCAGGAATGAGCCGATTTTTCCCAGCAAAATATTGAAGAAATATACAATACAAGTAAAGGCAAGGCTGGTCATAATTGAAAGTGCAACTGTTCTGCCCAGATATGCCGGGTTAAATCCGTTAATTGCAACAAGAAGTCCAACAAGCAAAGCACCTGAACCAACTGCAAAGATTAACACTTCCGATACTTTTCTCACCCATCTCTTGCGGTCTTTTCTGATTCGCATAGGGTCTTTTTCAACACCTGTAAGGATACAGAATGCCAATGCTGCAACCCATAGTCCTGCACACATCATATATGCAGCCATAGCGGAACCGTTGTTATCCACCGTTGTAATCTGTGTTTCCTGTGCGTTGACAGGAGAGGCGAACATCTCCTTTGAATCCTTGGAAAGTGTGGTTTCCTTTGCGGTGTCTGCACCCTCTTTTAGCCCTGTTTTTAGTGTTTTAACACCTGTGTTAAGAGTACCAAGACCTTTTCCAACTGTAACAGAACCGTCATACAGCTTGCCTGCACCGTCAGAAATTTGTGTTGCCCCGTCGGTTAGCTTTTTACTTCCGTCAGTTAACAAAGCCGAGTTATTTGCAAGTTTTTCAGTACCATTTGATAGTTCAG